>NZ_JBFUCB010000346.1:0-6380 GCF_056405435.1 Rhizobacter sp. P1_G5
TCGAATCGCTCGACGACGACGGCTACCTGCGCACCGGCCTCGATGAACTGGCGACGCTGGCCGCGCTGTCGCCGGCGGTCGAGTCCTGCGAGATGAACACCGCGCTGAAGCTGGTGCAGTCGCTGGAGCCGGCCGGCGTGGCCGCGCGCAGCGTGGCCGAATGCCTGCTGCTGCAGATGCCGCAGATCGAGGATGCCGACGAGCGTGCGCTCGCCGGGCGCATCGTCGCGCAGCACCTGGCGCAACTCGCGCAGCGCGACATCGCCGGCATCGCGAAGGCGCTGGGCGAGCCCCCCGCGCGCGTGCAGGCCGCCTGCGAGCGCATCCGCCACCTCGACCCGCGCCCGGGCTGGCGCCATGGCGCCGAGAACCTGAACTACGTGACGCCGGACGTGATCGTCAAGAAGGTGCGCGGCACCTGGGCCGCCGCGCTGAACCACGCGGTGATCCCGCGCGTGAAGCTGAACCAGATGTACGCGAACCTGTTCCAGCAGCACCGCGGCGGCGGCCACGGCGAGATGGCGGCCCACCTGCAGGACGCCCGCTGGACGGTGCGCAACGTGCAGCAGCGCTTCTCCACCATCCTGTCGGTGGCGCAGGCGATCCTGAAGCGCCAGCACCGCTTCCTCGACGTCGGTCCGCTCGCGATGAAGCCGCTCGGCCTGCGCGAGATCGCCGACGAGGTCGGCATCCACGAATCCACCGTGTGCCGGGTGACGAACAACAAGTACATGGCGACGCCGGTCGGCGTGTTCGAGCTGAAGTACTTCTTCTCGCGCGGCATGCACACCGCGAGCGGCGGCAGCACCTCGCCGACCGCGGTGCGCGGCGTGATCCAGGGGATCATCGAGGCGGAGGACCCGAAGAAGCCGCTGTCGGACGCCCAGATCGCCAAGCTGCTGACGCGCCAGGGCCTGACGGTGGCGCGCCGCACGGTGACCAAGTACCGCCAGTTGCTGAAGGTCGAACCGGTCGAGCGGCGCAAGCGGGCAGCCTGAATCAAAAAGTCACAAACCGAGCGGGCACGACACTTGCCAGCAGAAGTCCAGCGGCCAGCCGACAACCGATGTCGGCGCCGTCCGACAGACCCCGGCCCGCAACCGAATGCGGGCGACCGAAAGCCCTTCATGCAGGACCGCGCCCTCACGCTCCACGCCCTCGGCTCCACGCTGTTCGACCGGTTGCCGCAGGCGGCGCTGCTCGTCGATGCCCAAGGGCATGTGCTGGACGCCAACCCGGCCGCCCAGGCGCTGGTGCGCGGCGGCGACCTGCCGTCCGACCTGATGCGCCTGGCGCCGTCGCTCGCGCTGGGCCGGGCGCTGACCGACGGCGAGGAATGGGCCGGCGAGGTCAGCATCGGCTCGGACGACGGCGTGCGCCCGTTCGATGCCCGGTTGCTGAAGGTGCCCTGCAACGACGGCGCCCGCTTCGTCTGCCTGCTGCAGCCGGCACCGCAGTCCGCACGCGACGGCGGGCGCGATTTCCGCCATGTCGCCGATGCGGCGCCGGTGATGATCTGGCTGGCCGGCCCGGACCGCTGGTGCGAGTGGGTCAACAAGCCGTGGCTGCAGTTCACCGGCACGACGCTCGACGAGGAACGCGGCAACGGCTGGACGCAGGTGGTGCACCCGGAAGATCTCGAACGCTGCATGGGCATCTACTCCACCAGCTTCCATGCGCGCCAGCCCTTCGTGATGGACTACCGGCTGCGCCGCCACGACGGCGTCTACCGCTGGGTGCTGGACAACGGCGTGCCGCACACCAGCAGCGACGGCCGCTTCCTCGGCTACGTCGGCAGCTGCGTCGACATCCACGAGCGCCGGGAGCTCGAGGAACGCCTGGCCGAGCGCACGCAGGCGATGCGGCTGTCCGACCGGCGCCAGGGCGAATTCCTCGCGCTGCTGTCGCACGAGTTGCGCAACCCGCTGGCGCCGATCGCCAACGCGGCCAGCGTGCTGCGTACGATGGAAAGCGACAACCCGACGATCGGGCGGCTGCGCGAGATCGTCGAGCGCCAGGTGGCGCGGCTGCGCCGGCTGATCGACGACCTGGTCGACGTGACGCGCGTCGCGCAGGGCCAGATCACGCTGATCAAGGAACCGGTGGCGGTGGATGCGGTGGTGCGCACCGCGCTCGACGGCCTGCGCACGAAGCTCAGTGCCGCCGGCCACACACTGAAGACCGAGTTCCCGAAGGAGCCGGCGTGGGTCGACGGCGACGCGCTGCGGCTCGCGCAGGCCGTTTCGGCGATCGTCTACAACGCATCGATCTTCTCGCGCGATCCGGGCGAGATCGCGGTGTCGGTGCAGGCCCGTGGCGGGCAGGTGCTGGTGCGCGTGAAGGACCGGGGCCAAGGCATCGCCGCCGACTTCCTGCCGCATGTGTTCGAGCTGTTCGCGCGCCACGATGCCGGCACCGCGGCACGCCGGCCGGGGCTGGGCGTCGGCCTCACGCTGGCACGGCGCATCGCGATGCTGCATGGCGGCGACATCGCGGCTTCCAGCGCCGGCCCGGGGCTCGGTGCGGAGTTCGTGATCAGCCTGCCGCAGGTGGCTGCGCCGACCGCCACGGCGGGCGCGCGCCACAAGCCGCTGGTGCTGGTGCCGGAAGAGACCTACCGCGTGCTGGTGATCGACCCCGATCCGGAGACGCGCGACGTGCTGCGCCTGCAGATGGAGCTGTGGGGCCACGAGGTGCAGACGGCGCCGACCCCCGAGGCCGGGCTGCGGCTCGCGCGCAGCCAGCGGCCGCAGATCGTGCTGTGCGACATCACCCAGCCCGATTTCGACGCCGCCGGGCTGCTGGAGCCGCTGCGCAGCAGCCTGGTCGGCATGCCGGTGTTCTTTGCGGCACTGAATGCACGCGGCCGCCACGACGATGACGAGGCGCGTGCGCTGGAGGCGGGGTTCGACGCCTACCTGATGAAGCCGCTGCGGCCCGAGAACCTGGGTCGCCTGATCCACGCCTTCGCGACGCGGACCGCGTAGGTCATGACGGCGCCCAGCTCCGGTCTTCGAGGTCGGCGGGACGCGTGTCCCCGTCGCCTGCCGCCTGGTATTCCTTCAGCCGGTTGTAGAGCGTCTTCAGGCTGATGCCCAGCGTCGCGGCCGTCTTCTCCTTGTGGCGGCCGAGGTACTCCAGCGTCGCGAGCGTCACCTGCCGCTCGATCTCGGCCAGCGGCGTGCCGACCCACACGGTGATCGCCGGCGCCCCGCCCTCGACCGCGACCGGCGAGGTCGGGATCGACGCGCCCGACACCTCGCCGTCCGGCGATTGCGGCAGGCACTCGTCGTCGATCATGCTGTCGAGCGCCATCACGTACGAGCGGTACACCACGTTGCGCAGTTCGCGCACGTTGCCCGGCCAGTCATAGCGCGACAGGCGCTGCAGCGCGAGCGCGGAGAAGCGCTTCGGCGTGCCCTCGCGCTCCGAGATCTGCTGCACGAAATGATCGGCCAGCAAGGGCACGTCGTCGACCCGCTGGCGCAGCGCCGGCAGGTGGATCGGGAACACGTTCAAGCGGTACAGCAGGTCCTCGCGCAGCTTGCCGCTGGCCACCGCCTGCAGCGGGCTGCGGTTGGTGGCGGCGATCATCCGCACGTCGGTCTCCAGCGTCTGCGTCGAGCCGACGCGCATGAAGGTGCCGGTCTCCAGCACGCGCAGCAGCTTGACCTGCAGGTCCAGCGGCATCTCGGTGATCTCGTCGAGGAACAGCGTGCCGCCGCTCGCCCGCTCGAAGAAGCCCTGGTGCTGCCGGTCGGCGCCGGTGAAGCTGCCCTTCTCGTGGCCGAAGATCTCGCTCTCGATCAGGTGCGGCGAGATCGCGCCGCAGTTGACGGCCAGGAACGGCTTGCCGCGCCGGCGGCTCAGGTCGTGCACGGTGCGCGCGACCACCTCCTTGCCGGTGCCGCTCTCGCCGGTGATGAACACCGTGACGGCCGTGCCGGCGACGCGCTGCACCTGCTCGTAGACGCGGCGCATCGGCGCCGAGCGGCCCCACAGCGCGCCGAAATGGCCTTCGCTCTCCAGCGTGGCGAGCAGGTCCGACGACTCCGCCTTCAGCAGCGACGGCTTGGTCACGCGCGACAGCACGCCCTTCAGCTGCTTCAGGCTCATCGGCTTGACGAGGTAGTCGGCCGCGCCCAGGCGCAACGCCTGGATCGAGGTGTCCAGGCTCGCCTGGCCGGTCATCAGGACCACATCGGTGTTGCTCATGCCCTTGGCCTCGTTCAACAGCTCCATGCCGTTGCCGTCGGGCAGCATCAGGTCGAGCAGCACGATGTCGGGTTCCTGCAAAGCCAGCTGCCGGCGCGCATCGCGCAGCGATCCCGCGGTGGCCACCGTGAAGCCCTCGCTCGCGATCAGCATCGCCATCGTCTCGGCCGAATCCGGCTCGTCATCCACCACCAAGGCGTGCGGCATCACAGAACTCCTCTTGCAGGCCGGTTGGCCCGCAGCAAGCGGCCCGGACACGCCGGGACCACGCGGAACCGTCGGGCACAGCGATTGCCATGACAGTTCATCCAGCACTCCACCGCCGACCATGCATCGGTCACCATCCAAAGCTTCCTCTCCTGCAAGCCACCGCAGCAACTACCGCAGCGCCGGGTCGGTGGACGACCTGACGCAAGCCAATGTGCAGGCCATCCAGCGCCTCGAACACGAGGCGAGCCGCGTGCGCGGCCCGATGGACCGCTTTGCCGACCACGTCAGCTCGTTCTGCGGCAGCGCCGCGTTCTTCTGGGTCCACGTGGTGTGGTTCGCCGGCTGGATCGCGTTCAACCTGCAACCCGGCCCGAGGGCGTTCGACCCGTATCCGTTCACCTTCCTGACGCTGGTGGTGTCGCTGGAAGCGATCTTCCTGTCGACCTTCATCCTCATTAGCCAGAACCATGCCGCCCGCATCAGCGAACGGCGCAACCAGCTTGACCTGCAGATCAACCTGCTGACGGAGCAGGAGAACACGAAAATGTTGCAGTTGCTTGAACGCATCGGGCATGCGGTCGGCGTGGTCGACGACAAGGACCCGAGCCTGCAGGTGCTCGAGCAGGCGATGCGGCCCGACAAGCTCGCCGAGCAGATCGACAAGGCGGCGTCGGATGGCGCGTGACTGTCGCCGCTTGCTGCCGTCACCGTGGTTGACGTCGTTACTGCTGATCACCGGATCGTTCCCTCATCGGCCCGAGCCAGCGGCCAAAGTGCGCGACGATAGCCTGCGCCGCGGGGCCCTCTCGCGTGCAGTGGTAACGAGGCGTCAGTGCGGGTGCCGTCGACGCTGCGGCACGGCTTGCGAGTTGTCACACACCGGGGCCTGCGCAGGCCGCCCGTGTGTGCCGGCCCCAACGCCGGCAACGGCACCTTCACTCCGGGGATGGACAAGGTGTCGTGCCGCATCGGGATGACTTCCCGTCCCGCGCTCAACCGAGCGCGAAGCAACGAAGGTGCAGATCGGCACGGGCACCGTTGCCCGCCATTTGCCTGGCGCAGGCGCGCAGGGCCTGCGACACCGCCGCCACGAGCTTCGAGGGCGGGCGCACCGCACGGCCCTCGCGCAGCAGGCTGTCGACTAGGAAACCGTCTTCATCGATCATCTCGGCGAGCAGGCGCTCCTCGTCGTCGAACAGCACGGCGCGTGGCGACTCCTTCGAGCCGAAGAGCAGCAGGTAGCGAGCGCAATTGTTGGTTTTCATGACGGCTTTTTCTGGCGATGCAACATCTGGATGCCGGATGCTCGCGCAGGCCCGGTTYGCGAGCCAGTCCACAGAGCCGGATTCCAACGTCGGAAAACGCCTACGCGGTCCTACAAGGCAGCCGGCGCCCCTCCTGTCCTCCTACAGGGGTTCGCGACGCTGGCTGGTGTACCGGTGCCCCAACCCGGCCTATCGTCGCGCCATCCTTATCGGGAGTCCCCAGATGCGAGCCCATGCCGCCCCCACCGCCACCCGTTCCCGCGAGGCGGGCCTGCCGATGCCGCACGACGTCCACCCGTGGAATGCGCCAGGGCAGGACACCGGGCTGGTGCTCGACCGCGACCGGCAGTTCGTGCAGATGCTGCGCCACTACCGCGAGAGCGGCGGCCTGGCGCGCGGCGACGAGGTGGTGGAGCGGCTCGCGCAATGCGGCAACCGGGGCGTGCCGGCGCTGGCGCGGCAGATCGTCGAGCGCAGCGTGATGAGCTTCGAATGGCGCAACGAGCTGTGGCTGCCGATGTTCCAGTTCGATCTCGCCGACATGGCGCTGAAGGCCGGCCCGTTGCAGGTGGCTGCCGAGCTGGCCCCGGCGTTCGATGCGTGGCACACCGCGTTCTGGTTCGTGCAGCCGAACCCGTGGCTGAAGGGGCGGATGCCGGTGGACGTGATCAACACCGAGCTGGCCGAGGT
>NZ_JBFUCB010000347.1:0-6373 GCF_056405435.1 Rhizobacter sp. P1_G5
GCACCATGACCGAACAGTTCTGGCTCATGAAGAGCGAGCCCGACGAGTGTTCGATCGACGACCTGGCCGCTGCGCCGAAGCAGCGCGTGCCCTGGGTCGGCGTGCGCAACTACCAGGCCCGCAACTTCATGCGCGACCAGATGCGCAGCGGCGACGGCGTGCTGTTCTATCACTCGTCCTGCCCCGAGCCGGGCGTCGCCGGGCTGGCGCGCGTGGTGGGCGAGCCGTACCTCGACGCCACGCAGTTCGACGCGAAGAGCAAGTACTTCGACGCCAAGGCCACGGCCGAGAAGCCGCGCTGGTGGCATGTCGACGTGGCGCTCGAGCGCAAGACGCGGCTGCTGTCGCTGCGCGAGATGCGCGAGGCGGCCTCGCTCGCGTCGATGGTGGTGCTGAAGCCCGGCAACCGGCTGTCGATCACGCCGGTGTCGGCGCAGGAATGGGCCGCGGTGCTCGAACTGCTGGATCGGAAGCCCTGATGGCTTTCGACCTCGGCTGGCAACTCATCCTCGAACTGCTCGTCCTCGGATCCTTCACCGGCTTCCTGGCCGGGCTGCTCGGCGTCGGCGGCGGCGCGACGCTGGTGCCGTTCATCACGCTGCTGCTGACGCTGAAGGGCTTCCCCGAGGCCTACATCGTGAAGATGGCGGTCGCGACCTCGCTGGCGACGATCTGCTTCACGTCGATCTCGTCGGTGCGCGCCCACCACCAGCGCGGCGGCGTGCGCTGGGACATCGTCAAGCTGCTCGCGCCCGGCATCGTGCTCGGATCGTTGCTCGGCGCGCAGATCGCGAAGGCGCTGCCGGCCAACTGGCTGGCGCTGCTGTTCGCGCTGTTCATCGGCTTCTCGGCCACGCAGATGTTCCTCGACAAGAAGCCGAAGCCGTCGCGCCAGCTGCCGCAGGGTGCCGGCATGATCGGCGCGGGCAGCGTGATCGGCGTGCTGTCGGCGCTGGTCGGCGCCGGCGGCGCGTTCGTCTCGGTGCCGTTCATGACCTGGTGCAACGTGCCGATCCGCGCCGCGGTGGCGACCTCGGCCGCCCTGGGCTTTCCGATCGCGCTGATGGGGACCGTCGGCTACATCTACGCCGGCTGGTCGCTGCACGACATGCCGCCCGGCACGCTGGGTTTCATCTACCTGCCGGCGCTGGTCGTGATCGCCGCGGCCAGCGTCACCACCGCGCCGCTCGGCGCGCGCACCGCCCACCGGATCGACACCGCGAAGCTGAAGCGGGTGTTCGCCGTGCTGCTGTACAGCCTGGCGAGCTACATGCTCTACAAGGGCATCAAGGGCCTAGCCTGATCCCGGATCGTCACGACGTCTCGAAGCGGATGCTTGCCAGCGTCACGTGATTGCCGCCGCGACGCCGCGCCTCGGCCAGCGCCGCATCGGCCGCCTGCAGCAGCTCCTCCTGCGTGTGCGCCGTGTGCGGGAAGCTCGCGACGCCCATCGACACGGTGAAGCCCAGGTCGCGCCCGTTCAGCATCACGATCTGCGTCGCGCACTGGCGGCGCAGCCCCTCCATCCGCGCATGCGCCGTCGCCAAGCCGACGCCCGACAGCAGCACCGCGAACAGGTCTTCCTCGAGCCGGCACGAGGCATCCATCGCCCGGGTGTTGCTGCGCAGCAGCCGCCCCAGCGCCTCGAGCACGCGTTGCCGCGCTTCCGGCCCGAGCGCCTTCACCTGGTCGTTCAGCGGATCGAGCGCCACCGACACCAGCGCGAACTCGCGGTGCTCGCGCGACGACAGGTCGACCTCGCGGCGCAGCTGGTCGTCGAAGTGCGCCCGCTGGTAGAGCCCGGTGACGGTGTCGCGCAGCCCCTGGTCCTGCATCTCGCGGCGGAACGCCTCGCTCGCCTGCTGCTGCTGCTCCAGCTGCTGCAGCGCGATCTGCAGCTGGGTCTCGTGCTGGCGCTGCGTGGTCTGGTCGAGCCAGAGGCAGCACAGGTAGCGGGGCCCGCTGCCGTCCTGCGAGGCCAGCGCCTGCCGGGTCACGCTGTACTCGCGCCGCCCGCCCTTGCGCTCGATGCGGTGCTCGCTGACCTGCGGCAGYGTCTGCACCATCGCCGACTGGTCGGCGGTGCGCAGCGTCGCGGCCTGGGCCGGGTCGAGCCAGTCTTCGTCGGACAGGCCATCCGCGGTGCGGCCGACCAGCGCGTCCATGCGGCTGTTGGCGTACACGTAGCGGCCGGTGGCGGCCTCCTTGATGGCCAGCGGGGCATCGAGCCGGTCGGCCAGCGTGAACACCAGCGCCCCCAGGGCCTGCGGTGCGAGCCCGAGCGATGCGGTGAGCGCGCGCGCGTTGTCCACGCGTGCGGGCACGGCCAAGGGCTTGGTTTCAGTCATGCGATGGGTCGGGTGTGCTGCTTTGAAGCGGCCGGGCGTCCTCTTCACCCCCGTTCAGCCGCTTCCCATGTCTCTTCTGTTCATCATAGCGGCACGGAGTTGCACCGCCCCCCCGAGATGGGGGGATTTCGAGAAGCTTTACCCCTTCGGCTAGCCCATCAGAACCTGCATGCTGCGCTCGTACTGCCCGGTCAGCTGCTCGAACAGCCCCAGCAGCGCCTCGCTGGCCTCGCCCAGCGCCCGCCGCCCCGGCAGCGCGGCCGCCTGGCCGCCGGCGCGCGCGAGCGTCAACCAGGCATCGCGGGCGGCGTCGAGCGCGTCGCGGATGTCGCGCGTGCTGAGCGGGATGTCGTCGAGGTAACGCATCGCCTCGTCGAACGCGGCGCCGGCCTCGTCGGCCAGTGCCTTCGCCCGTACCGCCCCGTCTCCCTCGAGCAGCTCGCCCAGCAGCACCTGCTTGGCCCAGCGCTGCGACAGCATGCGCTGGCGGCCACAGACGTTCAGCACGTGCAGCGTGGCCACCAGCCCGGCCGTCTCCAGGTTGCTGGTGAGCTGGTCGGCCTGCTGGAGAACGCGCTCGGCCAGCACGTCGACATCGGCCACCCGGCCGCGCTGCGGCGGGTCGGCGAGCGCCGCCTTCAGCCGCTGCCACGGCACCTCGACCGCGCTCAGYAGGTCGCCGAAGGTGGCCTGCGACACCGCCTTGCGCAACGCCACCACGTTGGCATCGACGCGTGCGCACGATTCGTCCAGCAGCCCGGCATGCGCGCCGCTGTCGACGCCCAGCGCGCTCAGCGCATACAGCTTGACGATGCGCTGCGACAGCATGCGCAGCTGCCCGGCCCGGTTCACCGCCTCGGCATAGCGCGCCGCCTCGATCACCTGCTGCGACACCTGGCCGACACGCTGGTTGCTGTGCATCGACGCCGTGCGCAGCACGCGGAAGGCCTCGTCCTCGGACACCTGGCGGGCGCGCATCAGGATGCCCTTGGCGCGATCCACCAGCTTGCGTTCCTCGAAGCGGTGCGTCACGTCGTCGAGCGCGGCCTGCCGCTTCTGCTCGAGCGCGCAGCGCGCCTGCGCGAGCTGCAGCACCGGCCGCAGCCGGGCCGGCGCATAGCCGTTGACGACGTAGGCGTGGATGCCGCTGTCGAGTGCGCGCTCGATCTTCTGCGCATCGGGATCCTGCGTGAACAGCACCRCCGGCCGCGGCGCGGTGGCGGCCAGCAGCGCGCAGGCCTCGAACACCGCCGCGTCGGCCGGCGCGTCGTGACAAACGACCACATCCGGCTCGAGCCGGATCGATTCCCGCACCAAGTTGCCGCAGCCCACCGCACCAAGCACGTGAATCCCGCTCGATTGCAGGTCGGCCTGCAAGGCAGGCAGGCCCTGGGAGGGGCCGAGCAGGATCAGGGCAGAAGTCATGGAAAGCCGGTTCGGCAGAACGTTGGCAGAAGAGGTTCGACAGAGGAGAAAGCACGACGCATCGTGCAAGGAACGAACCATACCAGCGCGGGGGGCCGCACGACGGGCCGCATCGCTGGCATGGCGCTTGCAACGCATGCGTCGGGTGTGACGCTGCACCCGACCTTGCCTCCGCACCGCGGGTGATGCTCACGACGAAGTGCGCATTCATGTGCCAACAGCTTCGGCGCTGCACATGTCAACCTCGTTCAAGAGTTTCCTGCGCGCGGGCCACGGCCCGACGCTCTTCGCGGCCTTCCTGTATTTCGCGTTCTCCTGCTGCATCTGGGTGCTGAACGGCGCGATGGCGCCCTTCATCAGCGAGACCTTCTCGCTGTCGCCGGCGCAGAAGGGCCTGATGCTGTCGGTGCCGATCATCGCCGGCGCGCTGATGCGCTTTCCGCTCGGCGTGCTGGCGCAGTACATCGGCCGCAAGCGCGCCACGCTGGTCGAGATGGGCCTGATCGCGGTGGCGATGCTGTTCGGCTTCTTCTTCGTGCACAGCTTCAACGAGCTGCTCGCGATGGGCGTGCTGCTGGGCATCGCCGGCGCGAGCTTCGGCGTCGCGCTGTCGCTCGGCGCCGGCTGGTTCCCGCCGCAGCACAAGGGCCTCGCGATGGGGCTGGTGGGCGCCGGCAACGTCGGCACCGCGGTGTCGGTGCTGGTGGCCCCGCCGCTCGCGCAGTGGCTGGGCTGGCAGGCGGTGTACGGCGTCGCAGCCGCGGCGATCGCCATCCCGATGCTGGTGATGATCCTGCTCGCGAAGGAACCGCCCGATGTCGACAGCCATGCGAGCCTGCGCGAGCACGTCGCCTGCCTGTTCGAGGGCGACGGCTGGGCCTTCAGCCTGATCTATGCGGTGACCTTCGGCGGCTTCATCGGGCTCACGACCTTCCTGCCGTCCTATTACCACGACCAGTTCGGCGTCAGCAAGGTGCAGGCGGGGCAGCTGACGATGCTGGCCGCCTTCATGGGCGCGGCGCTGCGCGTGGTGGGCGGCTGGCTCTCCGACCGCTGGGGCGGCGTCAACACGCTGACGCTGGTGCTGGTGGTGGTGGCCGCCTGCCTGCTGCTGACCGGCCTGTCGACCGGCTCGCTGGTGGTCACGACGCTGCTGCTGATGCTGTGCTTCGCGGCCCTCGGCGCGGGCAACGGCGCGCTGTTCCAGCTGGTGCCGCTGCGCTGGCCGATGGCCACCGCGGTGGCCGGTTCGATGATCGGCGAGATCGGCGCACTGGGCGGCGGGCTGGTGCCGAACGCGATGGGGCTGTCGAAGCAGTACCTCGGCACCTATGCCTGGGGCTTCGTGCTGTTCGCCATGCTGGCGCTGGTGATGCTGGCGGTGATGCGGGCGCTGCAGATCCGCTGGACGCGCACCTGGGCCGAGAAGGGTGGGCGGGCGCGGCCGGTGGCCGAGCCGGCCGACATCGGGCTGCGCACGACGCGGCTGCAGCCGCAGAAGGCCAGGCCATGAGCGATTCAGCGCGGCAGGAACAGCAGCCAGTAGATGAGCAGCAGGTTCAGCAGCACCGAGACGCAGAGCGCGATGCGGCCGAGCAGCCGCGGATCGCGCTGCGCGAGCGGCGTGGCGGGCGGCGCGGCGAGCTGGCGCGAGGCGCCGCGCTGCAGCGCGAGCAGCAGCTCCTCGGCGGTCTCGAAACGCTGGCGGGCATCGAGCGCCACCGCCTTCAGCACGACATGGTCGAGCCAGATCGGCACCTCGGGGCGCAGCCGCGACGGCGGCTTCGGATCGCTGCGGAAGCGCCCGCGCTGGTAGGGCTGCACCTCGCCGTACGGCAGCCGGCCGGTCAGCCACTGGTACAGCGTGACGCCGAGCGCGAACAGGTCGCTGCGTGCGTTGGCCGCCTCGCCGGCCGCGTTGTCGTCGCTCGCCCACTGCTCGGGGTTCATGTAGCTGGGCGTGCCGGCATGCAGGCTGCGCAGCACGCGCGGCTCGCGGCCCGAGACCGCGACGCCGAGGTCGAGCAGGCGCCAGCGGCCGTCGTCGCCGCGGTGCAGGTTGGCGGGCTTCACGTCGCGGTGCACGACGCCCAGCCGGTGCAGGCGCGCGAGTGCGCCGGTGATCGCGATCGCCGCATCGACCGCATCGCCGACGCTGGCGCGCTCGCCGGCCGCCAGCAGCTGCTCCAGCGTGYGGCCGGCATGCCAGTCGTAGGCGACGTAGAAGGCGGTCGGTTCGCGCAGTTCGCGCAATCGCACGAAACCGTCAGCGCTCCCCACGCGCGACGCGAGCCAGGCCTCGTGCGCCAGCATCGCGCGCTCCTGCGGGTCATTGGCGCGCGACAGGTGCAGCGTCTTCAGCGCGACCAGCGGTTCACCGGCTTCATCACTGCGGGCCTGGTACAGGCAGTGCACCCCGTTGTCGGCGACGCGCGCGGTGATCGTGAAGCCGTCGAGCCGGTCGCCCACCTTCAACCGCGGCGGCACCGGCAGGTTGCGGCCGCGGCGCAGCGCGTCGTTCAGCTCGCCGTCGGCCAGGCCGCGCACCCGCAACACCAGCGCGGTCGCGTTGTCGCGCCCGCCGGCGGCCAGCGCGGCGC
>NZ_JBFUCB010000348.1:0-6356 GCF_056405435.1 Rhizobacter sp. P1_G5
GCTGTTGAAGCACTTCGACTTCGTGTCGATCGGCACCAACGACCTGATCCAGTACACGCTGGCGATCGATCGCGCCGACGAGGCGGTGTCGCACCTCTACGATCCGTGGCACCCGGCCGTGCTGGGGCTGATCGCGCAGACGATCGCCCACGCACGAGCGGCGGGCAAGGGCGTCAGCGTGTGCGGCGAGATGGCGGGAGACCCCGAGTTCACCGACCTGCTGCTGGCGATGGGGCTGCGCAATTTCTCGATGCACCCGTCGCAGATTTCGTCGATCAAGCAGCGGGTGCTGCGGGCGGATACGCGGCGTCTGGCCCCGTTGCTGCCGACGATCCTGAGCAGCGAAGACCCGGCATCGGTGTGCCGCCGGGCCCAGGCCAGCTTGCAGGCCGTCGGTATTCATCAGTAATTTCGTGACAGCGGTGCGAAGGCCGAAGAATCGATGCTATAGTCGTGGTCTTCGCTGATCACTGATCAACGAAGCGACCAAACAACTGATTGGTTTCGGCAGGCGGCGAAAGCAGCAAGCGGAAAAAAATCAAAACAAGTTGTTGAAGTCGAGCAAAAAGGTGCTACAGTCTAAGGCTGCGCTGAACGAGACAGATCGAACAGCAAAGCAAGACGGTTAACCGGATTGCAGCTCTTTAAAAACATACAGCCGATAAGTGTGGGCGTTGGAAGGCGAGTGCCGAAGAGTCGAAAGACTCGAGGTCTCATGGACCTTAAACGCTCATGAAGTGAAGTTCACTTCAATTCATTGAGTAAATTATCAAGATCGAACTGAAGAGTTTGATCCTGGCTCAGATTGAACGCTGGCGGCATGCCTTACACATGCAAGTCGAACGGCAGCACGGGAGCAATCCTGGTGGCGAGTGGCGAACGGGTGAGTAATATATCGGAACGTGCCCAGTTGTGGGGGATAGCCCGGCGAAAGCCGGATTAATACCGCATACGACCTGAGGGTGAAAGCGGGGGATCGCAAGACCTCGCGCAATTGGAGCGGCCGATATCAGATTAGCTAGTTGGTGGGGTAAAGGCCTACCAAGGCGACGATCTGTAGCTGGTCTGAGAGGACGACCAGCCACACTGGGACTGAGACACGGCCCAGACTCCTACGGGAGGCAGCAGTGGGGAATTTTGGACAATGGGCGCAAGCCTGATCCAGCCATGCCGCGTGCRGGAAGAAGGCCTTCGGGTTGTAAACYGCTTTTGTCAGGGAAGAAACGGTCTGATCTAATAAATTGGACTAATGACGGTACCTGAAGAATAAGCACCGGCTAACTACGTGCCAGCAGCCGCGGTAATACGTAGGGTGCAAGCGTTAATCGGAATTACTGGGCGTAAAGCGTGCGCAGGCGGCTATGCAAGACAGATGTGAAATCCCCGGGCTCAACCTGGGAACTGCATTTGTGACTGCATGGCTAGAGTACGGTAGAGGGGGATGGAATTCCGCGTGTAGCAGTGAAATGCGTAGATATGCGGAGGAACACCGATGGCGAAGGCAATCCCCTGGACCTGTACTGACGCTCATGCACGAAAGCGTGGGGAGCAAACAGGATTAGATACCCTGGTAGTCCACGCCCTAAACGATGTCAACTGGTTGTTGGACGGCTTGCTGTTCAGTAACGAAGCTAACGCGTGAAGTTGACCGCCTGGGGAGTACGGCCGCAAGGTTGAAACTCAAAGGAATTGACGGGGACCCGCACAAGCGGTGGATGATGTGGTTTAATTCGATGCAACGCGAAAAACCTTACCTACCCTTGACATGTCTAGAAGTTACCAGAGATGGTTTCGTGCTCGAAAGAGAGCTAGAACACAGGTGCTGCATGGCYGTCGTCAGCTCGTGTCGTGAGATGTTGGGTTAAGTCCCGCAACGAGCGCAACCCTTRTCRTTAGTTGCTACGCAAGGGCACTCTAATGAGACTGCCGGTGACAAACCGGAGGAAGGTGGGGATGACGTCARGTCMTCATGGCCCTTATRGGTAGGGCTACACACGTCATACAATGGCCGGTACAGAGGGYTGCCAACCCGCGAGGGGGAGCTAATCTCAGAAAACCGGTCGTAGTCCGGATCGCAGTCTGCAACTCGACTGCGTGAAGTCGGAATCGCTAGTAATCGCGGATCAGCTTGCCGCGGTGAATACGTTCCCGGGTCTTGTACACACCGCCCGTCACACCATGGGAGCGGGTTCTGCCAGAAGTAGTTAGCCTAACCGCAAGGGGGGCGATTACCACGGCAGGGTTCGTGACTGGGGTGAAGTCGTAACAAGGTAGCCGTATCGGAAGGTGCGGCTGGATCACCTCCTTTCTGGAAAAATGGTGCTCAATTTTTAGCGCCCACGCTTATCGGCTGTTGTGACAACAGTTCAAGAGAACGGTTCAATCCGGAACAAGGGTCTGTAGCTCAGCTGGTTAGAGCACCGTCTTGATAAGGCGGGGGTCGTTGGTTCGAGCCCAACTAGACCCACCAACTTCCATCGGGGGATTAGCTCAGCTGGGAGAGCACCTGCTTTGCAAGCAGGGGGTCGTCGGTTCGATCCCGTCATCCTCCACCACTTCTTGTTGAGGTGGTTTCCGCGTTCTCTTGACCAGAAGAAATCGACGCTGACGCAAGCAGCTTGGTGAGTTTTTCACCAGGCTGTTGCCGTCAGCGGTTCGAAAGAATCGGCTGTTGCTCTTTAACAATTTGTAGAGTCGAAAATCAGCGTTGTCGGCGGAAAGCAGACCGAAAGGGATGCACCGTGCCGTCGATGACGAACTTGATTGCGTCAACAGATATTCAACTTGAGTTGATCGAGAAATCGATTGAAGCGAGATTTGAAGAACGGCATAACGCGAAATACTCAAACAGTCATTGACCGATGCTCACCGAGGTGGGCGTCAAAGTTATAGGGTCAAGTGACTAAGTGCATGTGGTGGATGCCTTGGCGATTACAGGCGACGAAGGACGTGATAGCCTGCGATAAGCTTCGGGGAGCTGGCAAATTAGCTTTGATCCGGAGATTTCCGAATGGGGAAACCCGACCGTAAGGTCATCGCATACTGAATACATAGGTATGCGAGGCGAACCGGGTGAACTGAAACATCTCAGTAGCTCGAGGAAAAGACATCAACCGAGATTCCGAAAGTAGTGGCGAGCGAAATCGGAAGAGCCTGCACGTTTTAGCATCTTGCATATCAGAACGGAATGGAAAGTCCGGCCATAGCGGGTGATAGCCCCGTATGAAAAATGTAGGGTGTGGAACTAGGCGTGCGACAAGTAGGGCGGGACACGTGTAATCCTGTCTGAATATGGGGGGACCATCCTCCAAGGCTAAATACTCGTAATCGACCGATAGTGAACTAGTACCGTGAGGGAAAGGCGAAAAGAACCCCGGGAGGGGAGTGAAATAGATCCTGAAACCGCATGCATACAAACAGTCGGAGCCCGCAAGGGTGACGGCGTACCTTTTGTATAATGGGTCAGCGACTTACATTCAGTGGCAAGGTTAACCGAATAGGGAAGCCGTAGAGAAATCGAGTCCGAATAGGGCGTTCAGTCGCTGGGTGTAGACCCGAAACCAAGTGATCTATCCATGGCCAGGATGAAGGTAGGGTAACACCTGCTGGAGGTCCGAACCGACTAGTGTTGCAAAACTAGCGGATGAGCTGTGGATAGGGGTGAAAGGCTAAACAAACTTGGAAATAGCTGGTTCTCTCCGAAAACTATTTAGGTAGTGCCTCAAGTATTACCGTCGGGGGTAGAGCACTGTTATGGCTAGGGGGTCATGGCGACTTACCAAACCATTGCAAACTCCGAATACCGATGAGTACAGCTTGGGAGACAGTGCACCGGGTGCTAACGTCCGGACACAAGAGGGAAACAACCCAGACCGCCAGCTAAGGTCCCCAAAATTGGCTAAGTGGGAAACGAAGTGGGAAGGCTAAAACAGTCAGGATGTTGGCTTAGAAGCAGCCATCATTTAAAGAAAGCGTAATAGCTCACTGATCGAGTCGTCCTGCGCGGAAGATGTAACGGGGCTAAGCCAGTTACCGAAGCTGCGGATGTGCGCGCAAGCGTACGTGGTAGGAGAGCGTTCTGTAAGCCTGTGAAGGTGGCTTGTGAAGGCTGCTGGAGGTATCAGAAGTGCGAATGCTGACATGAGTAGCGTTAAAGGGGGTGAAAASCCCCCTCGCCGAAAGCGCAAGGTTTCCTACGCAACGTTCATCGGCGTAGGGTGAGTCGGCCCCTAAGGCGAGGCAGAGATGCGTAGCTGATGGGAAACAGGTCAATATTCCTGTACCGATATGCAGTGCGATGTGGGGACGGAGAAGGTTAGCTCAGCCGGGTGTTGGATGTCCCGGTTCAAGCGTGTAGTCATACCCTTTAGGCAAATCCGGAGGGTTTAGATGAGGCGTGATAACGAGGAGGCTTGCCTCCGAAGTGAGTGATACCCTGCTTCCAGGAAAAGCCACTAAGCTTCAGCTGCATACGACCGTACCGCAAACCGACACTGGTGCGCGAGATGAGTATTCTAAGGCGCTTGAGAGAACTCTGGAGAAGGAACTCGGCAAATTGACACCGTAACTTCGGAAGAAGGTGTGCCTTTAGTAGGTGAACCATTTACTTGGGGAGCCCAATGAGGCCGCAGAGAATCGGTGGCTGCGACTGTTTATTAAAAACACAGCACTCTGCAAAGACGAAAGTCGACGTATAGGGTGTGACGCCTGCCCGGTGCTGGAAGATTAAATGATGGGGTGCAAGCTCTTGACTGAAGTCCCAGTAAACGGCGGCCGTAACTATAACGGTCCTAAGGTAGCGAAATTCCTTGTCGGGTAAGTTCCGACCTGCACGAATGGCGTAACGATGGCCACACTGTCTCCTCCAGAGACTCAGCGAAGTTGAAATGTTTGTGATGATGCAATCTCCCCGCGGAAAGACGGAAAGACCCCATGAACCTTTACTGTAGCTTTACATTGGACTTTGAACAGATCTGTGTAGGATAGGTGGGAGGCTTTGAAGCGGTGCCGCTAGGTGTCGTGGAGCCAACGTTGAAATACCACCCTGGTGTGTTTGAGGTTCTAACCTTGGCCCGTTATCCGGGTTGGGGACAGTGTATGGTGGGCAGTTTGACTGGGGCGGTCTCCTCCCAAAGCGTAACGGAGGAGTTCGAAGGTACGCTAGCCACGGTCGGAAATCGTGGTGATAGTGCATTGGCATAAGCGTGCTTGACTGCGAGACTGACAAGTCGAGCAGGTACGAAAGTAGGACAAAGTGATCCGGTGGTTCTGTATGGAAGGGCCATCGCTCAACGGATAAAAGGTACTCTGGGGATAACAGGCTGATACCGCCCAAGAGTTCATATCGACGGCGGTGTTTGGCACCTCGATGTCGGCTCATCTCATCCTGGGGCTGTAGCCGGTCCCAAGGGTATGGCTGTTCGCCATTTAAAGAGGTACGTGAGCTGGGTTTAAAACGTCGTGAGACAGTTTGGTCCCTATCTTCCGTGGGCGCTGCAAGATTGAGAGAGCCTGCTCCTAGTACGAGAGGACCGGAGTGGACGCACCTCTGGTGTATCGGTTGTCACGCCAGTGGCATYGCCGAGTAGCTATGTKCGGAAGAGATAACCGCTGAAAGCATCTAAGCGGGAAACTCGTCTCAAGATGAGTCTTGCCGGGGCCTTGAGCCCCCTGAAGAGTCGTTCGAGACCAGGACGTTGATAGGCTGGGTGTGGAAGCGCAGTAATGCGTTAAGCTAACCAGTACTAATTGCTCGTGAGGCTTGACCCTATAACTTTGATCACACGATCAAAGCTGTCTGAGGACAAGCGTTGTGCAGTTCTTCCAACGAATATCCTTGAACGCAATCAAGTTCTGATCAAATCAAATGCTGATATCGCTTGTGTGGCATGGCCACCAGGCGTCGACTCTACGAATTGGCTGCAAAGCACTTCCCCCAAGGAATGCTCGGCAGCAACAAGTTAAGCCTGATGACCATAGCGAGGTGGTCCCACTCCTTCCCATCCCGAACAGGACAGTGAAACGCCTCAGCGCCGATGATAGTGCGGGTTCCCGTGTGAAAGTAGGACATCGTCAGGCTATTAATAGCCAACCCCCGTTACCTCCCAAGGTGACGGGGGTTTTGCTTTTGCAGCAAGCGATTCCTGCTAAACGGATCAAATAGCTCAAACGGTCCATCACGCCAAACGAGCCATCACACCGTCCGCAATTCACGCCGCAATATCTTCCCGACATTCGATTTGGGAAGGTCATCGCGAAACTCGATGTGCCTCGGCCGCTTGTAGGCCGTGAAGTTCTCCCGGCAATACGCTGCCAGATCGTCTTCGGTCAGCGTCGAATCCCGTCTGACCACGAAC
>NZ_JBFUCB010000349.1:0-6354 GCF_056405435.1 Rhizobacter sp. P1_G5
GGACCTGCACCGGCAGCTGCTGCAGTCGGAGGCGCAGCTGGCCGAGGCCCGCGAGCGCTACAGCCGCTTCGCCGGCAGCTACAACGCGCTGACCCAGTCGTTTCCGGATGCGATCGCCGCCCGCCTGGGCGGCTACGCGTCCGTGCCCACTAACCTCTGATCCAGGGAGATGACCATGAACGAGAACTTCATCCATCGGCTGGGGCGGATGGCGGCCTGCTCCGCCATTGCCGTGGCCGCACTGAGCGCCTGCGGCGGCGGCGACGGCCCCGCGCCCGCCGACGCGGCGGCCCAGGACACCTCGCGCGCCCGCGCGATGGCCGCCCCCTTGGCCGCGCCCCGCTTCAACTACGCCGAGGCGCTGCAGAAATCGGTGCTGTTCTACGAAGCGCAGCAGTCCGGCAAGCTGCCGGCCTGGAACCGCGTCACCAGCTGGCGCGGCGATTCGCGCCTGTCCGATGGCAGCGACATCGGCCGCGACCTGACCGGCGGCTGGTACGACGCCGGAGACCATGTGAAGTTCGGCTTCCCGATGGCCTTCAGCGCGACCCAGCTCGCCTGGGGCGGGCTGCGCTTCAAGGCCGGCTACCAGGCCGCCGGGCAGTACGACGCGCTGCTCGCCAACCTGCGCTTCGTCAACGACTACTTCATGCGCGCGCACACCGCACCGAACGAGCTGGTGGTGCAGGTGGGCAACGGCGGCACCGACCACAGCTGGTGGGGCCCGGTCGAGGTCTACCCGCTCGCGGCGCCGAGCTACCGGATCACGGCCAGTTGCGGTGGGTCGGACGTGGCGGCCGAGACCGCGGCGGCGATGGCGGCCGCCTCGATGCTGTTCTCGCCCAGCGATCCCACTTATGCGGCGCAACTGCTGACGCATGCGCGGCAGCTCTACACCTTCGCCGACACGGTGCGCGCGAAGTACTCCGACTGTGTCCCCGACGCGGCCAACTACTACAACTCCTGGTCGGGCTACTACGACGAACTGGCCTGGGGCGCCGCCTGGCTGTACCGCGCCACCGGCGAGGCGGCCTACCTGCAGAAGGCCGAGTCGTTCGTGGGCAACTTCGGCACCGAAGGGCAGACCGCCTACCTGCCGTACAAGTGGACGCTGGGCTGGGACAGCAAGCTCGTCGGCGTCTACCTGATGCTGGCCGAGAGCACCGGCAAGGCGCTCTACAAGGACGCGCTGGAGCGCAACCTCGACTACTGGACCACCGGCACCTCGGACGGCCAGCGCGTGACCTACACGCCGGGCGGCCTGGCCTGGCTGGACCAGTGGGGCTCGCTGCGCTATGCGATGAACGAGGCCTTCATCGCGCTCGCCTATGCCGACGTGGTGGGCGACGCGGCAAAGCAGCAGCGGTATCGGGATTTCGCGACGCGCCAGGTCAACTACGTGCTGGGCGACAACCCGCGCCAGGGCAGCTACCTGATCGGCTTCGGCGTCAACCCGCCGCAGCACCCGCACCACCGCACGGCGCACGGCTCGTGGCTGGACAGCCAGGCGACGCCGGCGGCACATCGCCACCTGCTGTACGGCGCGATGGTGGGCGGGCCGGGCGCGAACGATTCGTACAGCGACGACATCGGCAACTACGTGTCGAACGAGGTCGCGACCGACTACAACGCGGCCTTCACCGGCGTGCTGGCGAAGATGAACGAGCTCGCACCCGGCGGCGCGCCGCTCGCGAACTTCCCGCCGCGCGAGGTGGCCACCGAGGACGAGTTCTTCGTCGAGGCCGGCATCAACAGCTCGGGCGGCACCTACACCGAGATCAAGGCGCTGCTGAACAACCGCTCGGGCTGGCCGGCGCGGCATGGCGACAAGCTCTCGCTGCGCTACTACGTCGACCTGAGCGAGGTGATCGCGGCCGGCGTGCCGGCCTCG
The DNA here is from genome assembly GCF_056405435.1 of Rhizobacter sp. P1_G5. Classification (NCBI taxonomy): domain Bacteria; kingdom Pseudomonadati; phylum Pseudomonadota; class Betaproteobacteria; order Burkholderiales; family Sphaerotilaceae; genus Rhizobacter; species Rhizobacter sp. P1_G5. The sequence goes on from NZ_JBFUCB010000349.1 coordinate 1,892, forward strand.
GCGATCACGCTGAGCACGAACTACTCGCAGGGCGGGGCGGCGAGCGGGCCGTTCCGCTGCGGCACGAGCAACATCTACTACGCCGTCGCGGATTTCACCGGCACCGACATCTACCCGGGCGGCCAGTCGGCACACCGCAAGGAGATCCAGTTCCGCTTCTCGGCGCCCTCCGRCACGGCGTACTGGAACCCGGCGAACGACCCGTCGTATGCGGGGCTGGCGGCCGGCAGCACGGTCAAGTCGCTGGCGATCCCGGTCTACTCGAACGGTGTGAAGGTGTTCGGCAATGAGCCACCGGCATGCGGCGGCAGCCCGGTGACCCCGCCGGCGGCACCGCAGGGTCTCACGGCCACCGGCGGGGCCGGGTCGGTGACGCTCGCGTGGACGGCGGCGGCGAATGCGACGAGCTACTCGGTGAAGCGCTCGGCCAGCGGGGCGGCAGGCAGCTTCAGTGCGGTCGGATCACCGACGGCGACGAGCTACCTCGACACCGGGCTGGCGGCGAACACCACCTGGTGGTACCAGGTGACGGCCGCGAACGCCGGCGGCGAGGGCGCCGCCAGTGCCACGGTGTCGGCCACCACGCAGCAGGGGACGACGCCACCGCCCGGCGCGTGCGCGGTCACGCTGGACATCAGCAACGACTGGGGCGCGGGCCAGGTGATGGCGATCCGGCTGAGCAACACCGGCACGCAGGCGTTGAGCAACTGGCAGCTGTCGTGGACCGAGTCGAGCGACTTCACGGTGACCAACTACTGGAGCAGTGTGGTGACCTCCAGCGCGCGCACCATCACCGTCCGGCCGGTGGACTGGAACGCGACGGTGGCGGCGGGCAGTGCGGTCGACCTCGGGATGCAGCTCGCGTACAGCGGTGCACGGCCGATTCCATCGAACGTGCAGGTCCAGGGGCGCGACTGCAGCATCGCCGTGGTGACGGCGCACTGAGGCAGGCCGATGGTCACGGACGCGGGCCCGGCCGCAGCCGCCCCATCAGCGGGTCGCTGATGCTGTCGTCGCCGTTCTCGACGTGGCCGGCGAAGCGCGCCGCGAACGCCGCATCGCCGTCGACCGTGATCTCCAGCTCGTACCAGCCGCGGCTGCGTTCGAGCGGCCAGTACTTCGCGGTCGACTGGCCCGGCCTGAGCCGGTCGGCCCAGCGATCGTCACCACGCCCGTCACCGCGCCCGTCGCCATACCCGTCGCGCACCCGCAGGCCGACCGCCTGCAGCCCGACGTTCGTGATCGACAGCGTGATGCCCAGGCGCCCCTCGTCGTAGCTCGCGCGGATCAGCAGCTTGCTGCTGTCGGCGCGGACCTTGCCCTTGAAGGCACGCAGGAAGCCGTTCGGCCCGCTGAGCGACAGGTCATACGACGCATCGACCGCCGCCGCCCACGAGGCCGACAGCAAACGCTGGGGCTCGACCGTGAAGTTCCTCGGTGCCTGCGCCGCCTGCCCCGAGCGCACATGGAAGACGGCTGCCGCCTTGCCGGTGTTGCCGAAGCTGAGCTGGAACGATGCCGTCGCGGTGTTCGCCGCGCCTTCGGCATGCAACACATAGGGCAGGGCGCGCGCCGGCCGCACGCCGGGCTCCTGCACCGGCAGCAGCGGCGAGGTCGGCGGCACGATCGCGTAGTCGGGGTGGCGCACCAGGTTCGCAGGCATCAGCCCCGCGGTGCTCGGCAGCCGCACCCGATCCCGGTCCGGGCGCGAGAAATCGAGCGTCGACGTCAGGTCACCGGCCACGGCGCGCCGCCACGGCGTGATGTTGGGCTCGACGAGTTGCGGATGCGCCTTCGCGTGGCGTGCCTCGATGAAGCGGATCAGCGAGGTGTGGTCGAACACCTGCGAGTTGACCCAGCCGCCCTTGCTCCACGGCGAGACCACGAGCATCGGCACCCGCATGCCCAGGCCGTACGGTGCGCTCGGGTGGGCGGCGTCGCCGGCCGGGTAGATCTCGTTGACGGTGTCCACCGTCGACGCGCCTTGCCCGGCAAACGGCGGGGTGGGCGGAACCATGTGGTCGAAGAAGCCGCCTTCCTCGTCGTAGTTGATGAACAGCACCGTCTTGCCGAAGACATCGGGGTTGGAGGCGAGGATGTCGATGACCTGCGAGCTGTACCAGGCGCCGAAATCCGCCGCATGGTTCGGGTGCTCGCTGAAGGCCTCCGGCGCGACGATCCACGACACCGCCGGCAGGCGGCCGTTGCGCACGTCCTCGCGCAGCGTGTCGAACAGGCGCGCCGGATCGCGGTTCAGCGCGTTGATCTGCGTGCCGGTGCGCGCCGCGACGGCCAGCGGCGATCCCTCGGGCGCGTTCTGGTACTGGTGGAAGTACAGCAGCGCGTTGTCGCCGTAGTTGCCGATGTAGGGGTCCGAGGTCCAGCCCCAGAAGCCCGCGGCATTCAGGCCGGTGCCGACGTCCTGGTAGACCTTCCAGCCGATGCCGGCCTGCGTCAACCGCTCCGGGAACGTCGTCCAGTCGTAGCCGGCTTCCGCATTGGTGATGACCGGCCCGCCTTGCCGGCMGTCGTTGCCGAGCCAGCCGCTCCACAGGTGATAGCGGTTCGGGTCGGTCGGCCCGAGCACCGAGCAGTGGTAGGCATCGCAGACGGTGAAGGCATCGGCCAGCGCGTAGTGGAAGGGGATGTCGCGGCGCGTGTGGTAGGTCATCGTCACCGCGCCCTTGTGGGGCACCCACTGGTCGCAGCGGCCGCCGTTCCACGCGGCATGCGTGTCGTTCCAGCCGTGCGGCGGATCCGGCAGGAAGGTCTGCCCGACATCGGCCACCGGCGGGCGGAACGGCAGCAGCGTGCCGGTCGCGGTCGGCTGGTACCAGACGGGCTGGCCCGACGGCAGCGTCACGGCCCGTGGGTCGGCGAAGCCGCGCACGCCGCGCAGCGTGCCGAACAGGTGGTCGAACGAGCGGTTCTCCTGCATCAGGATGACGATGTGCTCGACGTCCTCGATCGTGCCTGTGCGGTGATGGGCCGGCACGGCCAGTGCATTCGCGATGCTGCCTGGCAACGCGCCGCCCAGGCCGCCGGCGCCGATGAGTTTGAGGACGTCGCGTCGATGCAGGTCTGTCATGGGGTGGTCTCCTGAAGGGACCACCACCGTATGCGGCGAGCATGACTGCACGATGTCGTGCCGCGTGACGGTGGGATGACAAACGCCTGGATAGTCCCGTCGACGGCGCAGGCCGCTTCGCATTCGGGACAGGCGCTTCGGCACGCGCGGAAATGTGACAGCGACGCCCGAAGACAGTGCGTCCATTCGATCACTCACCCGTGCCACCCCATGTCGATGCCGACCYTCCCGAAGCCGACCGCCACGACCAGCCGCGCGCCCTCGGTCAGAACCCAGCCCGATCACCCTGATCAGCCCGACGCGAGGACCCGCTCGTCCACGCGCCCACTCGACGGCGACCGGCCGTCGATCACGCGTCCGCCGCGCACCCGGGCGGGCACGCGTCCGCGCCAGGATGGCAACCTGGGCGCGTTGGGCACGCTCGGGGCTGCACCGCCAGAGGTGCGTCTCGCGCGCAACCTGCCCGATTTCGAACGCAAGCTCGCGGCGCAACGTGCACTCATGCCGGGCGAAGCGCAGTTGGGCGCCGCGGCGAAACTCGTCAACGAGGTGCGCCACAACCCGCTCGCGCCGCGCCCCGACGGCAGCACCACGCCGTCACACGACCAGCTGGCGCAGTTGCTCTCGCCCGCGGTGCTGCGCGACTTCCAGAAGAACGTGCTGCAACTCTCCGACGCGAAGATCCAAGCGATGGACGACATGGCCACCCAGGGCGGGCGCTGCATCCCCAGCAGCGGCTCGCTGTTCCAGGCGGTGCTGTACGGCGCGATCCCGTTCGCGGCGCTGGAGAGCACGCCGACCAAGGTGCTGGGCGGCAGCGTCGCGGCGCTGGCGGCACAGCCCTTCGTGACGGCGGGCCTGCAGACATCGATCGTCTCGGCCATCACCGTGATGCGGCAGAAGGGTGGGCCGATGGGCAAGATGCCCGGCAACCTCAAGGCCAATACGACCTTGCAGCAGATCGAGGCCGACCTCGTGCAGCTGAAGGACCTGGCGCAGAAGGATGCCGCCGCGATGGGTGCGATGCTGCAGGAGCTTGCCGCGAAACACCCGGCGCACGCGTTGCCGACGAGCCCGGCCCCCACTGAAGAACAGCTGCAGGACTTCCTGCGCGCGTTGACCCCCGACGAACACCAGGGCCTGCAAAAGATCCAGAACGACCAGACCGCACGCGCCGTGCAAGCGGCCGGGCTCGTGCTGGACGGCCTGCGCCTCGAAGGCATGCAGAAGCGCCAGAAGAACTCGACGAACGCGCAGGTGTTCTGGCGCACCTTGCGCGGCCTGAGCGGCATCCTGGCGCCTGCCATGCAGGCCAGGCATGTGCCGGCCGCGGCCATCACCGGCGTGTCGGTCGCGATCGCGCTCGGTGCGCTGC
>NZ_JBFUCB010000350.1:0-6347 GCF_056405435.1 Rhizobacter sp. P1_G5
AGCGAGGCCTCGTGCCGCAACGGCGGCCATGTGAACAACGGCCTGGCGGTCGACTACGGCGTGGCGGCCGACCGCCACGGCACGGCCCAGGCCTGCGCCTGGTACCACGCCTTCGACGCGGCGGTCGACAGCGTCGAGCGCGTCGTGCGCGACGAAGGCATCGCTTGCGATTTCGAGCGCAACGGCAAGCTGAAGCTCGCGACCCGGCCGGCGCACTGCGAGGCCCTGGCGCGCAGCGCCGAGCGCATGCGGCGCGAGGTCGACCCCGATGTCGAGTTCATCGACGCCGCGCGCGTGCGGCAGGAGGTCGGCAGCGAGCGCTTCGTCGGCGGCCTGCTGCAGAAGAAGAGTGCGCAGATGCACATGGGCCGCTTCGCGCACGGCCTGGCGAGCGCCGCCGAGCGCCAGGGCGCGCAGATCCACCTCGGCACCGCCGCGACGCGCTTCACGCGGCTGGGCTCGGGCCATGCCCACCGCGTCGACACCGCGCGCGGCTCGCTGCAGGCCGGGCAGCTGCTGCTGGCCACCGGCGCCTCGCAGCACGGCGGCTATGCGAGCTTCGGCTGGCTGCGCCGGCGCATCGTCGGCATCGGCAGCTTCATCATCGTCACCGAGCCGCTCGGCACCGAGCGCGCACGCTCGCTGCTGGCGGTGCGCCGCACCTGCGTCACGGTGGCCAACATCCACCACTACTTCCGGCTGACCGCCGACCACCGGCTGGTGTTCGGCGGCCGCGCGCGCTTCGCGCTCAGCAGCCCGACCTCCGACCGCAAGAGCGGCGCGATCCTGCAGCGCGGCCTGATCGAGACCTTCCCGCAGCTGGCCGGCGCCGGCATCGACTACTGCTGGGGCGGACTGGTCGACATGACGCAGGACCGCCTGCCGCATGCCGGCGAGCGCGACGGCCTGTACTACTCGATGGGCTACAGCGGGCACGGCACGCAGATGTCGGTGCACATGGGGCTGCGCATGGCCGAGGTGATGGCCGGCAATGCCGCTGCCAACCCGTGGCGCGACCGGCCCTGGCCCGCGATCCCCGGGCACCTCGGCCCGCCCTGGTTCCTCCCCGCCGTCGGCTTGTACTACCGCGTCAAGGACATGGTGGCCTGAAATGACGCCGCACGGGCTTCGAACGACAACCCCTTCCCTCCCACTGCACAGAGGAACATGCGATGAACGAGCGCCGGAAGTTTGAAGACCTCGTCGGTCCGCAAGAGAGCACGCGCCTGCTGGGCGCACTGAAGCGCGGCGCCAGCCGGCGCGACGTACTGGCCCTGCTGATGGCGGGCGGCATGCAGGCCACGCTGGCCGGCGGCCTGTCGAGCCTCGCGCTGTCGGCCCACGCCGCCACGCCGAAGCGCGGCGGGCGCATCCGCGTGGCCGGCGCCACCGCGGCGATCACCGACACGCTGGACCCGTCGAAGATGTCGAACCAGACCGACTACTCGCGCGGCACCATGCTCTACAACGGCCTGACCTCGCTCGACGGCAGCCTGACGCCGCAGCCGGCACTGGCCGAATCCTTCGACACCAAGGACGCGAAGACTTGGGTCTTCAAACTGCGCAAGGACGTGAAGTTCCATGACGGCAAGCCGCTGACCCCGGCCGACGTGGTGTTCTCGGTGATGCGCCATAAGGACCCGGCCACCGCCTCCAARGCCAAGGYGCTGGCCGACCAGATCGACAGCGTGAAGGCGAGCGGCGCCAACGAGGTGACGGTGACGCTCTCCGCGCCCAACGCCGACCTGCCGGTGATCCTCGGCACCTTCCACTTCATGATCGTGAAGGACGGCACCACCGACTTCAGCACCGGCATCGGCACCGGCCCGTACAAGCTGAAGGAGTTCAAACCCGGCGTGCGCTCGATCGCGGTGCGCAACGAGGGCTACTGGAAGCCGGGCCAGCCGTACCTCGACGAGATCGAGTTCGTCGGCATCGGCGACGAAGGCGCGCGCGTCAACGCGCTGCTGTCGGGCGACCTCGACCTGGCCGGCTCGGTCAACCCGCGCTCGGTCGAGCGCATCAAGGGCACGCCCGGCTTCGCGGTGTTCAGCACGCAGTCGGGCCAGTACTCCGACCTGATCATGCGCAAGGACCTGGGCCCGGGTGCCAACCCCGACTTCATCCTCGCGATGAAGCACCTGATCGACCGCGAGCAGATGCGCAAGTCGGTCGCGCTCGGCCATGCGGTGCTCGCCAACGACCAGCCGATCGACCCGACCAACCGCTTCCATTTCGCCGGCCTGCCGCAGCGCGCCTTCGACCTCGACAAGGCGAAGTTCCACCTGAAGAAGTCGGGCCTGGGCGACGCGCCGGTGCCGGTGATCGCCTCGCCGGCGGCGCTGTACTCGGTCGAGATGGCGCTGGTGATGCAGCAGTCGGCGCAGAAGATCGGCCTCAACCTGGACGTGAAGCGCATGCCGGCCGACGGCTACTGGTCCAACCACTGGCTCAACAGCGCGGTCGGCTTCGGCAACGTCAACCCGCGCCCGAGCGCCGACACGCTGCTGACGCTGTTCTTCAAGTCCGACGCGGCCTGGAACGAGTCGCGCTGGAAGAGCGAGAAGTTCGACCAGCTGCTGGTCGCCTCGCGCGCCGAGACCGACGCCGCGAAGCGCAAGCAGCAGTACGCCGACATGCAGGTGATGATCCACGAGCAGGCCGGCCTGGGCATCCCGCTGTTCCTGGCCAGCCTGGACGGCCACAGCAGCAAGCTCAAGGGCCTGTCGCCGATCCCGCTCGGCGGGCTGATGGGCTACTCGTTCGCCGAGCACGTCTGGCTGGACGCCTGAGCCACGGCCATGAACGGCTTGATCCTGCGCCTCAGCCTGCAGCGCATCGGCCTCGCGCTGGTGTCGCTGCTGGTCGTCTCGGCCCTGGTGTTCGCGATYACCGCGGTGCTGCCGGGCGACGCGGCGCAGGCCCAGCTCGGCCAGGAAGCCACGCCCGAGACGCTGGCCGCGCTGCGCCACCAGATGGGCCTGGACGTGCCGGCACCGGTGCGCTACGGGCGCTGGCTGGCGGGGCTGCTGCGCGGCCAGCCGGGCGAGTCGATCGTCACCCACACGCCGGTGGTCGACATGCTGGCCAGCCGGCTGCCGAACTCGCTGCTGCTGGCGGCGATCACGGTGCTCGTCGCGGTGCCGCTCGCGCTGCTGCTGGGCATCGCCGCGGCGATGTACCGCGGCTCGCTGTTCGACCGAATCGTCAGCGGCGGCGCCGTCGCCGTGGTGTCGGTGCCCGAGTTCCTCGTCGCGACGCTCGCGGTGCTGGTGTTCGCGGTCGAGCTGCACTGGCTGCCGGCGCTGTCGTACGGCGTCAGCTTCGACTCGCCGCTGAAGATGCTGCGATCGTTCGCGATGCCGGTGATGACGCTGTGCTGCGTGATGGTGGCGCAGATGATGCGCATGACGCGCGCCGCGGTGATCGACCAGCTGAAGGCGCCGTACATCGAGATGGTGCTGCTGAAGGGCGCGACGCCGATGCGCACCGTGCTCGCGCATGCGCTGCCGAACGCGGTCGGCCCGATCGCCAACGCGGTCGCGATGACGCTGTCGTACCTGCTGGGCGGCGTGATCATCGTCGAGACCATCTTCAACTACCCCGGCGTCGCCAGCCTGATGGTCGACGGCGTGACGCAGCGCGACATGCCGCTGGTGCAGACCTGCGCGATGCTGTTCTGCGCCGCCTACCTGCTGCTGGTGACGCTGGCCGACATCTGCAGCATCGTGGCCAACCCGCGGCTGCGCTACCGATGAACAGCACCCCCCTTCCCGTCCGCCCCCGGCGAACACGCACCAGCCCGCTCGCCTGGGCCAGCGCCGCCGTGCTGCTGTTCTGGCTGCTGGCCGCGCTGCTCGGCCCCGGTTTGCTGAGCGACAGCGGCAGCAGCATGGGCGACGCCGCGGTGTTCGCGCCGATGAGCGCGGCGCACTGGTTCGGCACCGACTTCCTCGGCCGCGACGTGTTCGCCCGCGTCGTGCAAGGCACGCGCTACACGGTGGGCGTGGCGCTGGCCGCCACGCTGCTGGCCAGCGGCATGGGCACGCTGCTCGCGCTGCTGGCGGCCGCCAGCGGGCGCTGGGTCGACGCGCTGCTCAGCCGCGCGGTGGACACGCTGACCTCGGTGCCCGGCAAGATGTTCGCGCTGATCATGGTCGCGGCCTTCGGCTCGGCAATGTCGACGCTGGTCGTCACCGCGGCCGTCATCTACCTGCCGGGCGCCTACCGCATCGCGCGCTCGCTCGCCGTCAACATCGACGCGATGGACTACGTGACCGTGGCGCGCACGCGCGGCGAGGGGCGGCTGTACATCATGCTCAACGAGATCCTGCCCAACATCGTCGGCCCGATGGCGGCCGACCTCGGCCTGCGCTTCGTCTACGTGGTGCTGCTGCTCGCGTCGCTGAGCTTCCTCGGCCTGGGCGTGCAGCCGCCGGCCGCCGACTGGGGCTCGCTGGTGCGCGAGAACATCGGCGCGCTGCCGCTGGGCAGCGCCGCCATCATCATGCCGGCGCTCGCGATCGCCAGCCTGACGATCGCGGTCAACCTGCTGATCGACAACCTGCCCGGGCGCTCGGCCCGCGGGGAACGCTGATGGGCGCGCCGGTCACCGTCAGCGGCCTGAACATCGTCGCGCAGACGCGCGACGGCGAGCAGCCCATCGTGCGCGACCTGAGTTTCAGCATCGCCCCCGGCGAGGTGCTGGCGCTGATCGGCGAATCGGGCTCGGGCAAGACCACCACGGCGCTGGCGCTGATGGGCTATGCGCGCAACGGCTGCCGCATCGCCGGCGGCAGCATCCGCATCGGCGATGCCGACGTGCTGGCGCTGACCCCGGCGCAGCAGCGCGCGCTGCGCGGGCGCAGCGTGGCCTACATCGCGCAGAGCGCGGCCGCCTCGTTCAACCCGTCGCGCAGCCTGATGGACCAAGTGGTCGAGCCGGCCCGCATCCACCGGCTGATGCCGCGCGCCGAGGCCGAGGCGAAGGCGGTCGCGCTGTTCCGCGAGCTCGCGCTGCCCGACCCCGACCACATCGGCGCGCGCTACCCGCACCAGGTGTCGGGCGGGCAGCTGCAGCGGCTGATGGCGGCGATGGCGCTGATCAGCGACCCCGACCTGGTGATCCTCGACGAGCCGACCACCGCGCTCGACGTGACGACGCAGAYCGAGGTGCTGCGCGCCTTCCGCCGCGTGGTGCGCGAGCGCCGCGCCACCGCGGTCTACGTGAGCCACGACCTGGCGGTGGTCGCGCAGATGGCCGACCACATCCTGGTGCTGCGCGACGGCGCGATGCGCGAGCTGGGGCGCACCGGGCAGATCCTGCAGGCGCCTGCCAACGACTACACGCAGAGCCTGCTGGCCGCCGCGCAGCCGAAGGTGCGCGATGCCGGCCGGCCAGCCGCCGAGGCCGCCGAGGCCACGGCACGGCCGCTGCTGGAAGTGACCGGCCTCAGCGCCGGCTACGGGCCGCTCGACCGCCAGGGCCGCCCGGCGCTGCCGATCCTGCAGGACATCGACCTGACGCTGCAGCGCGGCCAGGCGATCGGCGTGATCGGCGAATCCGGCTCCGGCAAGACCACGCTGGCGCGCGCGATCGCCGGGCTGATCGCGCCGTCCGGCGGGCACATCGTGTTCGACGGCCGCGAGCTCGGGACCGCGCTGGCCCGGCGCTCGAAGGAAGACCTGCGCCGCATCCAGATCGTGTTCCAGATGGCGGAYACSGCGCTCAAYCCKGCGCACACCATCGAACGCATCCTSGCGCGGCCGCTGCAGYTSTACCGCGGCCTGCGCGGCGCCGCGTTGCGCGCGCGCATCGCGCAGCTGCTCGACCTGGTGCAGCTGCCGGCCACGCTGGCACAGCGCCTGCCCGGCGGGCTGTCGGGCGGCCAGAAGCAGCGCGTGAACCTGGCGCGCGCGCTGGCCGCCGAGCCCGACCTGATCCTGTGCGACGAGGTGACCTCGGCGCTCGACAGCGTGGTCGGCGCCGCGGTGCTCGACCTGATGGCGCAGCTGCGGCGCGAGCTCGGCGTCTCGTACCTGTTCATCAGCCACGACCTGCACACCGTGCGCKCGGTGTGCGACGAGATCGTCGTGATGCAGCACGGCCGCAAGCTCACGCAGGTGGCGCGCGCCGACTTCGAGCGCGGCCCGCACCACCCCTACTACGAACTGCTCGCGCGCTCGGTGCCCGAGCTGCGCTGCGGCTGGCTGGATGACGTGCCCGACGCGCACGACGTGCCGGCCACCGCCTGACCCCCAACCCCTTCTTTCTTCGCGATGCCCCTGACCCTGACCGTTCCGACGCTGCAACGCCAGCAGAACTTCATCGACGCGCGCTGGAGCGA
>NZ_JBFUCB010000351.1:0-6330 GCF_056405435.1 Rhizobacter sp. P1_G5
CCCCACACCTTTTCGAGCAGGTGCTGTCTTGCCAGCAGCCGACCGACGTTGTGGAACAGGAAATGCGCCAGCTCGTACTCCTTCTGCTTCAACTCGACCGGCTCGCCCTCGATCGTCAGCATGCGCCGCCGGGTGTCGAAACTGTAGCGGCCGAAGGATTCGATTTCGCTCGGCGATGGAGGGTAGCTGCGGCGCATCAGCGCGTTCACGCGGGCGGTGAGTTCGCCCACACGCACCGGCTTGGTCAGGTAGTCGTCGACGCCGTTGGACAAGGCGTCCACCAGGTCGCGCTCCTCATTGCGATTCGTCACGAACAGGATCGGGATGCGATGCTCGATCTTGTTGCGGACCCAGGTCACGATTTCCGGGCCCGTCATGTCGGGCAGGTGCCAGTCGAGCACCAGGAAATCGAAGGTGTCGCGGCGCATCTGGCGAATCAGCGCCTGGCCGCGCTCGAACCCCTGGCAGTCGTGCCCGAGGCTCGAGATGGCGTGCGAGATCAAGTCGACCTGCGAAGGATCGTCGTCAACGATTGCGACTTTCATCGTGTCTCCCGGAAGATCGGCCGGACTGAGAGACGGACCATGGGTTTGAACATACCTGAAATCGGAGTGGTTGTGACAGGGCAAACAGGGTTGACGCCTCAGGGGTCGAAGCGGTAGCCGACGCCGTACACCGCGATGATTCCGGAGCCTTGGGGCCGGACATCCTCGAGTTTGCGCCGCAGGTTGCGGATGTGGCTGTCGACGGTGCGGTCGGCCGTGTCGCGAAAATCCTGTCGCACCGCGTCGAGCAGCTGGGCGCGAGACAGGATGGCGCCGGCGCGCACGAGCAGCGCGCGCAGGATGCGGTACTCGGAGGTCGTCAGGTCGAGCGCGCGGCCTTGCCACAGGATGCGTTGTGCCGCTTCGTTGACGTCGAAGCCGCCGTGCGACATGGTGCGGAACTGGCCGGTGACGCGGCGCCACTGCGCCTTCACGCGCGCCGCGACCTCGCGCGGGCTGAACGGCTTGCAGACATAGTCGTCCGCGCCGGCCTCGAGGCCGAGCAACCGGTCGACTTCGTCGATGCGCGCCGTCAGCATGATGATCGGCACCGAGGAGAATTCGCGGATCGAGCGGCACACCTCGAGGCCGTCGAGCCCGGGCAGCATCAGATCGAGCAGCATGATCGACGCGCGCTGCATGCGCACCTCGTTCACCGCCGCGATGCCGTTGTGGACCACCAGCGTCTGCCAGCCCTGCGCGCGCAGGTAGTTGCCGAGCATGTCGGCGATCTTCACGTCGTCCTCGGCGATGAGGATCGGGGTGGTGTCCATCGATGTGCTCACTCGGTTGCTCCTTGCTGGTGCGACTTCACCGGAAGCACGAGTTGCATGGCCAGGCCACCCCATGGAGACGGGCTGGCATCGACGGTGCCGCCGTGGGCGATCACGATGGCGCGCACGATGGCCAGGCCCAATCCGCTGCCCGTTCCGCCGCGTTGGCGAGACCGGTCGGCCCGGAACAGCGGCTCGAAGATCTGGGGCAGGTCGGCAGAGGCTACGCCCGGTGCCGAGTCTTCGACGCGAAGCCACAGGTTGTGGCTGTCCTCGCGCACGCCCCAGCACACGCGCACGCGTCCGGGGCGGGAGGTGTAGCGGCCGCTGTTGGTCAACAGATTGCGCAGCACCTGCTCGATGCGCACCGGATCCCACGAGGCACGCAGGATGTGCGAAGCGGGCGGCAGCACCTCGACCTGCAGGCCGTCCAGTGACGGGTGGCGAACGAGTTTCGTGGTGATGTATTCCAGCGTGGCCAGTGGATCGAGATCGACCATGTGGGATGGCAGGCTGCCGAGGTCTGCGACCGCGAGCAGGTGCAGGTCGTCCACGATGCGCACCATGTGGCGGATTTCCTCGCCGAGGTTCATCACGAGGGCGTGGTTGGGTTCGCGGGCGCCGTCTTCCACCGATTCGATCTCGCCTTGCAGCACCGACAGCGGCGTGCGCAACTCATGGGAGATCTGCGCCATCCATTTGCGGCGGGTCAGTTCGAGCCGGCGCAGCGAGTCCGCCATCGACGACACGTCGTGCGACAACTGCAGCATCTCCTGCGGCCCGTCGAATGCCGCTTCGGCGGGCTCGAACTGGCCGGCGGCGAGCTTGCGTGTCACCTCCTGCAGCGCACCCAGCGGCCGGCTCCATCGGTGGGCTACCTGCACGGCCAGGGCCATCGACACGGCAAGCGATGCGAAGCCTGCCATCGCGATACCCAGGTACTGGCCGCGCAGGAACGCGGCGTCCGACTCATGGAGGCCGTCGCCGAGATCCAGCAAGGCGGTGCCCACCGATCGGCCGTTGACGAGGATCTCGCGGTCCAGCGTGCGGCCGTCCGGCTCCGCGGGACTGCCTGCGAGCCGCGTGCCGCCCGCATCCAGGATGCGGATGCGACCCGCGAACCCCGATTGCCGGACCCGGCTCGCCTGCACACCGCTGCCGCGCTCCTGCGGGTCACCTTCGCGGGCGAGAAATCCCTCGACCAGTTCGCGCATGTCACCGACATCGGAAACGACCGCCGGCAATCCGCCGCGGGCACCGGCCTGCTCGCCGACATAGATCGCGAAACGATTCAGCCGTTGCGACTCGCGGGCGTGCACGTAGCCGGAGACCCCGCCACGCATGCCGAGCAGCGCGCCGACGATGACGCACAGCACGGACAGGCTGACCGTTGCCAGCAGCAGCAGGGCCAATTGATGAACCATTCGCAAGCGCATCGCTGGATTCGTCGATGGTGAGGTTGATGACGGTGTTGTCGGCACCGGCCGGCGCGATGACAGGGTCCAAAGCGCAGGTATGTGCATGCTCGGTGCAGAGATGGCAGCTTGGCAACGAGGGTTCGCAATCGTTGACATTTGCGGGCCTCGAAATGAGCACTTCTGGGTGGCGTACGCATTCTGTTACCCCGATGATTCGACCCCACCGACTCGCAACAAATTGCAACCATGGCTTCTACTCATACGGCTTTCCGCGGCTTCACCCTTGTCGAGCTGAGCGTTGTCCTCGCTGTGGCGTTGACGACGATGGCGGTGGCGCTGCCCGGCTTCAACGCGCAGGTGCAGAACTCGCGCACCGTTCCTGCGCTGAGGGAGATGTCGGTCGTCGGCATCAAGCTGGAAAAGTCGTTCCAGCGTGACCACCGCTATGGCGCGTCCGGGAAATGTGCGGTCCCGGATGCCCAGGTGGAACATTTTTCGGTGCATTGCTCACTCAGTGATGACGGAAGCGGCTACACGCTCGATGCCATCGGCCATGGGCCGATGGCGGGCTACCAGTACCGCACCGACGAACAGGGGCGCCAACGGACGATCTCCCATCCCAACGCGAACAACGCAGCCAACGGGGCGTTGCCGTGCTGGTCGCTGGAAGGTCGTTCCTGCGGGGCATGAGATTGCCGCCATCGATCGAGTCTTCATGACCAATACCGTGGATATCTTGCACAAGCGCATTGACGAGCCTCCGCTTCTCTTGAGCCTCGCCTGCACGAGGCCTGCAGGTGAGTCGACAGGCACCGCTGCAAACAGCGCCGCCGTGGCGGAAACCGGCGCGGCGGAGAGTGCGGCAGACATGCCGGCGCCTGCAGACACCGTGTACGTCGTGGCACAGGACGAACGGCACCGGACGCTCCTTCGCCGGGTCTGTGCCAACCTGGGCCGAGCTTGCATCGTGGCTTCGGTGGCCGATGTGATCGTGCGAGGCCCCCGCATCGGGGCGGCCCGGATGGCGATCGTTGCGGCCAACGGCCTCGATGTGCCGCTCGGCGCCATGCTCGAAACCTTGCGTGAGGCGGGTGTGCTGTCGGTTGCGTTGTACGGGCCRGCATTCGGCAGCCTGGTGCACCTGCTCGCGCTGGAACTCGGCTTCGATCACGTCTGGGGCGACCTGGCGCATGAGGAGGCCCTCGCAGTGCTGATCCGTCACGCGGGGCAGCGGATCCAGAAGGACCGTGCCGTTCGCGWTGACGATGCGCTGGGCGACACCGAGCTGGCGGTGGACACGGCGAGCCTGACCTGCAGTGTGYGGGGCGTGCCGTTCTCGCTGGGAATCTCATCGTTGTACACGCTGAAGTTGTTGCTCGATCGCGCGCCGCATCCGGTCAGTCGGGCCGACATCGAATCCGTGATCCCCGCCACCAAGGTGGGCCGCATCGGCGGCTCGCGCGTCGTCGATGCGCATGTGTCGCGGTTGCGCCAGCGCCTGCGTGAAGTCGGGGCCGATGCGGTCCGGATCGTGGCCATCCGCGGCAAGGGCTACCGCATCACGACCGTGGGGTCCTCGGGTGGCGAAGAGGACGAGACTGCGGCCGACTGACCCTCGACGAGGGCCTCTTCCCGCCTGAGCTGGCCGATGTCGCTGCGCAGCCGCACCATCTCGTGCGGCGAGCGCGCGTCGTAGATGCCGCGGATGCGGTGTCGGCGGTCGACGAGAAAAGCGCGTTCGGTGTGAGGCGGCAAGCCGTCCGCACCGAGTGTCGTGATGTCGGAGTAGAGGCTGTGGCGCGCCCACGCTTCCACATGCCGGGGCTCGCCGGTCAGCAGGATCCAGTCCTTGGGCAGTCCGAACTTGGCGGCATAGTCGTCCAGCGCGCGCACGTCGTCAGTCAGCGGTGACACCGTCAGCGACACGAACTGCGGCGCCTGGCTGCCGAAGCTGGCCTGCAGCGTTCGCAGCAGGTCCATCGACACCGGGCACACCGACACGCAGCCGGCGAAGAACAGGTTGACGACGGTCGGGCCGTTGTCGAGCAGGCGGCTGTCGACGCTTGCCTTGCGGTGATTCGTGAATTCGAAGGCGCCAACCCGCAGTACCGACGAGATGCGATCCCAGCGAGGCCTCATGTCGGCCGACGCATAGAAGGGCAGCGTGTCGTGCGCGAGGATCGAATCGGGCCGACGCCAATCGGCCCACAGGGACCAGGCGGAAACCCCCGCCGTCATGACGGCGAGGCCGAGGCACAGGAGCGCGGCGCGGCGCATCATGGGTGAGGGCTTGCAGCGCCGGATCAGTTGTGGCTCGTGATCGGCGTGCCGCGGTAGCAGCCGATCGTGTACGGGAAGGTTTCCGTCGTGTGGTAGTGGTACTGCGTCACCGAGGTGTCGGTGTGGCCGTGGCAGATGTCGAGATCCTTGTTGGCGATGGTCGTTCCTCCGTCGCCCTGTGGTCCGTAGATTGCGAAGCCGTCGGCCGCGTAGCCGATCACGGCCGAATGCTGGCCCGCGACATCGGCGGTCAGGCCGCACTTCGGCAGGCTGTGATAGTGGTACATACCCGTTTGCTGGGGGTGGCCTTCGCAAGCATCGGTGACCTCCCAAGCCCTCGCATCGCGGCCCTTGGCATCGAACGCGGCGAACATGCGCGCTCCGGTCAGGAAGATGCCGACGGCTCCGCCACCCAGGCAGGTAGGCGTTGCATTGACTGTCGGATTGGTGCTCAGCCCGGACCAGGCGACGGTGTTCGGCTTGATGGAGTTGGGGTTCTGGTCGTATTGATAGGCCAGCGGGCTCGTTTCATTCGTGATCTTGTAGATCCCGGTGGTGTGGCTGGGCAGGCCATTCCCGTCCAGTTTGCGGAAGGCATTGGCGATCGTGTTCGTGAACGTCGATGCCCATGAGACGGCACCGGTCACCGCGTAGATCGACTTGGTCTGCAGGTTCCAGGTCGTTCCGTCGCTGCTGATCCAGCCTTGCGCCGTGTTGCCCGGGTTGTTCGGGTCCGTCGTGCCGCTGCAGGCGTAGAGGTAGCCGACAGCGGTCGGGACCGTGTTGATGATCTTGCTGGTGCCGACAGGCAGCGCCGTGGTATCGACGGTCGTCGACGTGCCCCCTCCCGAAGGCGTCGCGGCCGGCGTCACACTCCTGGCGGTCGACGTTGCCGACCCCGCGGAGTTGGTTGCCGTCACGGTGCAGGAGTAGGTGGTCGTGTTCGTCAACGTGGTGACGGTGATCGGGCTGCTGGTGCCCGTGGCCGATCGGGTCGTGGCACCAGTGGCTGCGCAGCTGCCGGTGTAGCTTGTGGCCGTGCCACCGCTGGTCGATGCCGTGAAGGCGAGGACGGCCTGAGCGTCGCCGGCGGTGGCCGAATCCAGCGTCGGCGTGCCGGGCGCCGTCGTGGTCGTGGTGCTCGTCGTGCTTGTCGACGAGGACGATCCGTTGCCGCCGCACGCGGCGAGCATCAGCAGCGGCCCGACCTGCAGCAGGGATCGGAGGAGTTGAACTGCACGCGAAGGGGCTTGGGTCACGGGTGGCTCCAGAAGGCGGTTGCACGGACGTCGGATAAAACGCACCGTGGACGGT
>NZ_JBFUCB010000352.1:0-6325 GCF_056405435.1 Rhizobacter sp. P1_G5
GGCTACATCACCAAGCAGAACGATGAAGTCGAGCGGGCCGCCCACTTCGAGAGCCTGCGCCTGCCGGCCGAGCTCGACTACGCCCAGGTCACCGCGCTCAGTTTCGAGGCGCGCCAGAAGCTAGCGAAGCACCGGCCGGAGACCCTGGGACAGGCCTCGCGCATTTCAGGCATCACCCCGGCCGCGATCTCGCTGCTGCTGATCCACCTGAAGAAGGGTCGCTTCAAGGGGTTCATGGCCGCCGACCGCGCCGGCAACGACAGCACGCCGACCGATGCAGCCGCCTGAGGCCGATACCCTCGCCCGCGGATTGGACCGGCTCGGGCTCACGCTCGACGCCGACCAGCAAGCTCGGCTGCTGGCCTACCAGGCGTTGATCGCAAAGTGGAACCGGGTCTACAACCTGACGGCCGTCCGCGACCCGTCCGAGATGCTGACGCACCACCTGCTCGACAGCCTGTCGGTCGTCGGGCCGCTGCGCCGGCATGCCGCCGGGCGACCGTTGCGGGTGCTCGATGTCGGAAGCGGCGCCGGTCTCCCGGGTGTCGTGCTCGCCATCGCCGAGCCGTCGTGGCGCATCACCTGCGTCGACACCGTTGGCAAGAAGGCCAGCTTCATCCAGCAGGCTGCCGCCGAACTGGGTTTGCGGCAGCTGCGTTCCGAGCACGCACGGGTCGAGGCGATGCCACCCGCCCAAGCCGACGTGATCACCTCCCGTGCCTTTGCCTCGCTGAGCGACTTCACCCGGCTGACTGAAAAGCACCTTGCCCCGGGCGGCATCTGGATGGCGATGAAGGGCAAGGCACCGACCGCCGAAATCGCCGAGCTGCCGGCCACCCTCGATGTGTTTCACGTGGAACCATTGACCGTTCCCGACCTGGATGCCGAGCGCTGCCTGGTCTGGATCCGCCCGAAGGCTGCCGAATGAGCGCGCTCGGCATCTCCGACTACGGCTCGTTCTGTCTGGCCATCGTGCTGTTCCTCGCCCTGCCCGGTCCGGGCACGCTGGCCTTGCTGACCTCGACCGCCAAAGGCGGATTCCGTGCCGGTGCGGCCGCCACACTCGGTGTGATCGCTGGCGACCAGGTGCTGCTGTGGTTGGCCGTCGGCGGCGTCGCGGCCTTGCTCGCCTCACACCCCACAGCATTTCGGTGGGTGCAGTACGGCGGCGCAGCCTACCTGGCCTGGATCGGCCTGCGGCTGCTGCTGGCCCGGCCCGGCGACGCCTCGCCCATCCGCATCGAGCCGCGCGACTACGCACGCCAGGCTTTCCTGATCACCTTGCTGAACCCGAAGGCCATCGTGTTCTACATGGCCTTCTTCCCGCTTTTCATCGACCCTGCCACCCAGCGCGGCGCGGTCACTTTTGCCGCGATGGCCGCGACGATCGCACTGATCACCCTCGCCTACTGCCTGGCGCTGTGCGCCTTCGCGCAGTCGGTGTCGAACAAAGTTCGCCGGCACCGCCGATGGGCCGCGTGGTTGCAGAAGGCGGCTGGTATCTTCCTGATCGGCTTCGGCATCCGCCTCGGCAGCAACTGATCCCTCTTCCAGCAGCGCCCTCCTCCATGACCCGCATCTTCTGCATCGCGAACCAAAAAGGCGGCGTCGGCAAGACGACGACCACCGTCAACCTGGCCGCCGGCCTGGCGCAGATCGGCCAGCGCGTGCTCGTCGTCGACCTGGACCCGCAGGGCAATGCGACGATGGGGTCGGGCATCGACAAGCGCGCGCTGTCGCTGAGCGTCTACGACGTGCTGCTGGAGTCGGCCACGATCGCCGAGGCCCGCCAGCGCAGTGACAAGGTCGGCTACGACGTGCTGGGCGCGAACCGTGAGCTCGCCGGCGCCGAGGTCGAGTTGGTCAAGCTGGAGCGGCGCGACAAGCGCCTGAAGACCGCGCTCGAGGCGGTCTCGACCGACTACGACTTCGTGCTGATCGACTGCCCGCCGTCGCTGAGCCTGCTGACCTTGAACGGCCTGTGCAGCGCCCATGGCGTGGTCGTGCCGATGCAGTGCGAGTACTTCGCGCTCGAAGGCCTGTCGGACCTGGTCAACACCATCAAGCAGGTGCACGCCAACCTGAACCCCGAGCTGCAGCTGATCGGCCTGCTGCGGGTGATGTTCGATCCGCGCATCACGCTGCAGCAACAGGTCAGCGATCAGCTGAAGACGCACTTCGGCGACAAGGTGTTCAACACCGTGATCCCGCGCAACGTGCGCCTGGCCGAAGCGCCCAGCTACGGCCTGCCCGGCGTGGTGTTCGACCCCGCCTCGCGGGGCGCGCAGGCTTTCGTCGAATTCGCGGCCGAGATGGTCGCGCGGGCCCGCGAGGCCGTGCCGGCCTGACGCCCGTCCCGTCGACTCAGAGCCCCAGCCCTTCGTCCAGCCCGAGGTGCACGTTCATCGTCTGCACCGCCGCACCGCTGGCGCCCTTGCCGAGGTTGTCCAGCCGCGACATCAGCAGCACCTGGCTCTCGTTCGCGAACACGAACAGGTCGACGCGGTTGCTGTCGTTGCAGGCCTGCACGTCGAAGAAGCCGTCCTCGAGCGTCGCCGCATCGCGCAGCGGCATCACGCGGATGAAGCGCTCGCCGTCGTAGCGCTTCGTCAGCGCCGCATGYAGCGACTCCGGGCTCGCACTCGCCGACAGGCTTGCCAAGTGCAAGGGCACACTCACCGCCAAGCCCTTGTAGAACCTGCCAACGATCGGCATGAATACCGGCTTCGTCGTGAGCCCGGTGTGGGCCATCATCTCGGGAATGTGCTTGTGCGCGAGCGTCAAGCCGTAGGGCCGCGGCGCATCGAGGCGCGCATCACCGCCCGCCTCGTACTGCTCGATCATCTTCTTGCCGCCACCGGAGTAGCCGGTGATCGACGTGGCGCTGACGCCGAGCGGCGCCGGCACGAGCCCGGCATCCACCAGCGGACGCATCAGCAGGATGAAGGCGCTGGCATGGCAACCGGGGTTCGCGAGGCGCTTGCTGCCGCGGATCTTCGCGCGCTGGTCGGCAGCCAGTTCGGGCAGGCCGAACACCCAGCCCGGCACCGTGCGGTGGGCCGTGCTGGCGTCGATCAGGCAGGTGTTCGGGTTCGTCACCAGGGCCGCGGCCTCGCGCGACGCCGCATCGGGCAGGCACAGGAAGGCCACGTCGGCGGCATTCAGCAGGCGGGCGCGTTCGGCGGCATCCTTGCGCCGGTCGGCATCGATGCGCAACACTTCGACGTCGCTGCGCGCCGCCAGGTACTCGTTGATGCGCAGACCGGTCGTGCCTTCCTGGCCGTCGACAAACACGCGATGCTTCATTGAATCGTCCACCCGCCTGAAAAAGAACTCGGACCGCGAGGATAAGCCACCTGCATGACAAACGCTGATCCGCAAGCCCTGCACGACGTGCGGGTGCTCCTGCTCCCCGGCTGGGAGAACTCCGACCCCGGTCACTGGCAAAGCCTCTGGGAACGTGAACACGGCGACCTCCGCGTCGAGCAGGCCGACTGGCTGTGGCCGAAACGCGGCGACTGGATGGCCCGCCTCGAAGAGGTGCTGCTGCAGGACGAGCGGCCCGCGCTGCTGGCGGCGCACAGCCTCGGCTGCCAGTTGGTCGCCGCATGGGCCTCGCACTCGCGGCACACGGCCCGCGTGCGCGGCGCGCTGCTGGTCGCGCCGCCCGACATCGAGCGCCCCGACATGCCGCCCCAGCTGACGCCCTGGCGCCCGATCGCCCGCCAGGCCCTGCCGTTCGCGAGCATCGCGGTCGTCAGCAGCGACGACCCGTTCTGCGCCGCCGAACGCGCCGCGCAGATGACCCGCGCCTGGGGCAGCCGGCAAATCGACATCGGCCCACGCGGCCACATCGACAGCCAGTCCGGGCTCGGCGCCTGGCCCGAGGGACGCGTGCTGCTGCAATCGCTTCGATCGCCCGCGGCCCGCGCCGGGTGATCAGGGAAAATGCCCGGATGGCAACCAAGAAACCCAAAGGCCTCGGTCTCGGCCTCGAAGCACTGCTCGGCCCCACGGTCAGCGACTCCCCTGTTCCGGCCGACGACGGCACGCCGCGCACGCTGAAGCTGACCCAGCTGCAGCCCGGCAAGTACCAGCCGCGCACGCGCATGGACGAGGGCTCGCTGTACGAGCTCGCCGAGAGCATCAAGGCGCAGGGCATCATGCAGCCGGTGCTGGTGCGCCCGGTGGGCCCGAACCGCTACGAGATCATCGCCGGCGAACGCCGCACGCGGGCCGCGAAGCTGGCCGGCCTCGACGAGGTGCCGGTGCTGGTGCGCGAGGTGCCCGACGAGTCGGCCGCCGCGATGGCGCTGATCGAGAACATCCAGCGCGAAGACCTGAACCCGCTCGAAGAGGCGCACGGCATCGCGCGGCTCGTCAACGAGTTCCACCTGACGCATGAGCAGGCGGCCCAGGCCGTCGGCCGCTCGCGCAGCGCCGCGAGCAACCTGCTGCGCCTCTTGAACCTCGCCGAACCGGTGCAGCAGATGCTGATGGCCGGCGACCTCGACATGGGCCACGCCCGCGCGCTGCTGCCGCTCGATGGGGCGCACCAGATCCTCGGCGCGGGCGAGATCGTCGCGAAGAAGCTCAGCGTGCGCGAGGCCGAGAAGCTCGTGACCCGGCTCGRCTCGTCGCGCCAGCAGCCGCTGCTGCGCGTGCCGAAAGAGAAGCCGCGCGACATCGCACGCATCGAGGAAGAGCTCTCCGATGCGTTGACGGCACAGGTCGAGATCCGCGTCAAGAAGCGCACCAAGCGGGGCGAACAAGGCGAAGTCGCCATTGCCTTCGGCTCGCTGGAGGAGTTGAATGGACTCCTCGACAAGCTCGGACTCACCAGCACCTGACATGCCGATCGACAACCGCCGGACCGCACATCGTTGCGCAGATCCGTCCGCAGAATCCCTGAGCCCCGCATCAGGAACTTCCCCGGCCTCCAACGGCTCATTGCATGCATCATCCACTCAGGTGGGTGACACGCTGCAACAGACAGGGGCACACTATTTGCTGTACACCTTCACATCACCGAAGCGTTGAACAGCGGGCTTATTTCTCCACATCTCCACGCACACGACACCCCGAAATGACGCAAGCTTGAATCACGAGATCAGCTGACCGCACAGGAAAGCTCTGATGGAGCCCTCAACCGGGACTTCATCAGAACTTCCCCAGACGGCAGCGAAGGTGGCCCCTTCGCTGTCGCCCACCCGATGTCTCAGGAGGTCAGCATGGACGTGATCAGCCATTTCGCCGCACGCTTCGAGCGCACGCGTGAGGAGGAACTCTCGCTGGAAGAGTACCTCGCCGAATGCAAGCGCAACCCCGTGGCCTACGCCACCGCTGCCGAGCGCATGCTCAAGGCGATCGGGGATCCACAGACCATCGACACGCGCAACGATCCGCGGCTGTCCCGTCTGTTCGCCAACAAGGTCATCAAGATCTACCCCGCSTTCGCCGAGTTCTACGGCATGGAAGACTCCATCGAGCAGGTGGTGTCGTATTTCCGGCATGCCGCGCAGGGGCTGGAGGAAAAGAAGCAGATCCTCTACCTGCTCGGCCCGGTGGGCGGCGGCAAGTCGTCGATCGCCGAGCGGCTGAAGGCGCTGATGCAGGAGGTGCCGTTCTACGCGATCAAGGGCTCGCCGGTGAACGAGTCGCCRCTCGGCCTGTTCGACGCGATCGAGGACGGCCCCATCCTCGAGAAGGAATACGGCATCCCGCGCCGCTACCTGCAGCGCATCCTGTCGCCGTGGGCCGTCAAGCGCCTGGATGAATTCGGCGGCGACATCCGCAAGTTCCGCATCGTCAAGCGCTTCCCGTCGGTGCTGAAGCAGGTCGGCATCGCAAAGACCGAACCGGGCGACGAGAACAACCAGGACATCTCGTCGCTGGTCGGCAAGGTCGACATCCGCAAGCTCGAGACCTATGCGCAGGACGACCCCGATGCGTACAGCTACTCCGGCGGGCTGTGCCTGGCCAACCAGGGCCTGCTCGAGTTCGTCGAGATGTTCAAGGCGCCGATCAAGGTGCTGCACCCGCTGCTGACGGCCACGCAGGAAGGCAACTACAAGGGCACCGAAGGGTTCGGTGCGATCCCGTTCGACGGCATCGTGCTCGCGCACAGCAACGAGAGCGAGTGGAAGGCGTTCCGCAACAACAAGAACAACGAGGCCTTCCTCGACCGCATCTACATCGTCAAGGTGCCGTACTGCCTGCGCGTCAGCGAAGAGGTCAAGATCTACGAGAAGCTGCTGCGCGGCTCGTCGCTCGCGCAGGCCACCTGCGCGCCGGGCACGCTGAAGATGATGTCGCAGTTCGCGAT
>NZ_JBFUCB010000353.1:0-6315 GCF_056405435.1 Rhizobacter sp. P1_G5
TTCCCGCGACGAGCGCCACCTCGAACTACCGCAACATCACCGGCCCGTGGCGATCGGTCGGCATGCAGGCGATGCTGGACGCGGTGCGCGCGACCGGCGCCGCCAACGTCGTGCTGGTCGGCGGCACCGAGTTCAGCAACAACCTGGGCGGCTGGCTGGCGAACATGCCGACCGACCCGCTGAAGCAGATGGCCGCGTCATGGCACCCCTACCCGCCGATGCAGCGCCCGACGACGGCCGGCGTCTCGGCCGGCGGCACCGGGTATGCCGTCGGCGCCACGCTGACGCTCGCGAAGCCGAACACGGTGTACGAGCCCGCACAAGTGCGCGTGACGGCCGTGGGCGTGGGCGGCGCGGTGGCGGCGGCGGAGATCGTCACCGCGGGCAGGTACCTGCAGACGGCCCTGCCGACGGCGGCGGTGCCGGCGGCGGCCGGCAGCGGCACGGGCAGCGGCGCGAGCTTCCTGCTCGGCGGCTGGGGCAACCTGTCGAGCACCTGGAGCATGCCGGCGAACTGGCCGGTGGTTCAGGCCTTGTCGGCGCATGTGCCGATCGTCTTCGCGGAAACCGGCGAGCACAACGCACCGGGGACGGCCGGTGCGCCCTTCCTGCAGCAGCTGCTGCCGTTCGCGGGCGCCAACAACTGGTCGGTCATCGGCTGCTGCTGGGACGTCTTCGCCGAGCAGGACAACGTGCTGATCCAGGATGTGGACGGCACGCCCAGCGACGGCTACGGGCGGGTGTTCCGGGACTGGATGACGGGAGTGGCCTGGCAGTAGAAGGCTGGTATCGAGATTTTGTGCGCTATCTAGCAGCCCACAGCGAGCCCACAGCGCCGCTATCATCTCGCCCAGCCATTTTCACTTGGTGATTAGGTGCGGATGGTCAGGCCGGGCTGGGCGTTTGCGCGCCTGGCCCGACCGCTTTTGACGACCCGACATTCGCGAGCACCATGAGCCTTGCCGACCTGCGCGAGGCGCTGAACGCCGAGCTCGCAGCCACCCCCGAGTACTACGATTTCAAGGTGCTGCGCAGCGAGCGCGACGGCCCGCTGTGGCGCGTGACGCTGGTGCCGGGCCACGTGCATGCCGAAGGCCAGCGGCCGGGCGCCGCCTCGGCCCAGGCGCTGCTGGACGACAGCCTGGACGGCGCCTCTGCCTGGTGGGGTGCACCGGCCAAGGGCGGCGCCAGCGTACTGGCCGTGCTGCCCGAGGACGACCAGCTGGTGCTGCAGAACGCCAGCGCCCCGCCGCCGGGGCCCGACTTCCTGATCCGCCTCTACCCGACGCGCTTCCTGAACGCCGTGGCCGACGCCTGGTGGGACACGCCGTGGGCCGGGCGCGCGCTGGCCTGCCTGCCCGACCTGGGCGGCCCGCAGACGCAGGACGAGGGCCCGGCGCTGACCGGCGCGCCGTTCCGCTGGTTGCGGCCGGCGCAGCGCGACGCGCTCTCGCTGGTGCGGCACAGCAGCGCCTTCCTGTGGGGGCCGCCCGGCACCGGCAAGACCACCACGCTGGGCGTGCTGCTGGCCGAATACCTCGACACCCGGCCCGCCGCCCGCGTGCTGCTGCTGTCGACCACCAACCAGGCGGTCGACCTGGCGACGCTCGCGGTCGACAAGGCGCTGCAGAAAGGCCGCCGCGAACACGCGCGCGCCGCGGTGCAGCGGCTGGGCACGCGCTTCGACGCCGCCGCCTATGCCGGCCGCGAGCGCCTGATCCCCAGCGACGACCACGACCTGATCGCCCGCCTAGCCCGCGCCGAGGCTGCCCGCCCGTCATCGCGCGATGGTGCTGCGCTGAAGGCCTGGGCCGACCGCGTGGCCGCGCTGCGCGACGAGCTGCGCCGGGCCTCGCTGCAGGTGCTGCAGCGCTGCCGGCTCGCGACGATGACGACCACGCGCGCCGCGTTCACGCTGAAGACGCTGCGCGAGCTGGCGCCCGACGACGCACCGCCGTTCGACCTGCTGGTGTTCGACGAGGCCAGCCAGGTGAGCCTGGCGCACGCGCTGGCGCTGATGCCGCTGGGCCGCGCGCGGCTGTTCGCCGGCGATCCGCAGCAGCTGTCGCCGGTGCTGCGCAGCACCGACCGCGGCGCGCGGCGCTGGCTGGGCCGCTCGGCCTTTGCCGAGATGCCGCGCGCGGGCCCGTCGGTGGTGCTGCTCGACGAGCAGTCGCGCATGGCCGGGCCGATCAGCGAACTGGTCAGCGATCTCTTCTACGACGGGTCGCTGCGCGTGGCGGCCGACACGCAGGCCGCGCCCGGCTGGCTGGCGGCGCGCCGGCGGGCGCTGGGTGCGATCGATGCCGACACGCATGTGCACGTGCACCGTCTGAAGACCGATGGCGCCTGGTCAGCCGCGGAGCGCGGGCCGATCCGGCGCGAATCGGCCGACGCGATCGCCGAGGCGGTGGCCGGCGCGCTGGCGAGCGGTGCGTGGCAGCCGCACGAACTGATCGTGCTGACGCCGTTCCGCGCGCAGCGCGCGCTGATCCGCCAGCGGCTGCGCGCGCGCGGCGTGCCCGAGGCGGTGAAGGTCAGCACCGTGCACCGCGCGCRGGGCAGCGAGGCACCGGTGGTGCTGTTCGACCCGGCCGATGGTGCCCAGCCCTTCCTGCAGACCGAGGAGGCGCAGCGTCTCGTCAATGTGGCGCTCAGCCGCGCGCAGGCCAAGGTGCTGGTCTACCTGTCGCCGGCCGATGCCGCCAACCCGCTGCTTGCGCCGATCGTGCAGCGGATGCGGCTGGCCGGCGATGCGCGCGCGGCGGTGCCGTTGATCGAGCTGGCGCGGCAGCCGGGCTTCCCGGCCAATGCGCTCGGGCGGCGCGTCGTCGCGGGGCGCCACACCGGCGAGGTCGGCGGGCTCAGTGCCGACGGGCGGCAGTTCTGGATGGTCAACGAGCGGACCGGCGCGAGGCAGTTGTTCGATGCCGATTTCTGGCGCGCACGGGCGCAAGGGTCGATGTGAAGAGACGGCTCACGCGCAAGGCGTGCCGGCCATCGCGGCCCGGAGACCGAGGCTGCCCTTGTCGACGATCGCGAGGAAGGCGGCCTTCGCTTCCATCGCATCGCCGTGCTGCCGAAAGCTGCGGTGGGCCTGGATGAGGGCCACGGTCCAGGTCGCGAGCAGCAGGTCGGCCGCCAGGTGGGCATCCGGATCGTCGGGCTCACAGCCTGCGCATTCGATCAACGCCACCCGCACGACCTCTGCGATCTCGTCGCGCAACGCCCTCGCCCGTGCCTTCAGCGTTTCGCTGCCCTCGATCGTCTCGATGAAGCCCTGGCTGGCAGCGGAGAACTCGAGGTAGGGGCTGCGTGCCTCGACCAGCCGATGCGCGAGCAGGCGCAAGGCCTCGATCGGCGCGATGCCGGGGTCGCGCTGCCGCAAGGCGTCGCGCAGGGCCTCGCGGATCTCCTCGTCGCGGTCGAAGAACATGTCCTCCTTGCGCGGAAAGTGATTGAAGACCGTCATCCGGCCGACGTCGGCGGCGGCGGCGATCTCGTCCACCGTCACGCGATCGAAGCCCCGTTCGAGGAACAGGCGCGTGGCGGCGTTGGAGATCTCCTGTCGCGTGGCGAGTCGCTTGCGGGAGCGTCGATCGGGTGGGATTGACATGGTTTCATTGTACTCAGTACATTTACTATACTGAGTACACATTGAATGAGAAACATGGATGAATCCATCGATGTCGTGGTGGTGGGGGGCTGGTCCGGTCGGGCTGCTGACCGCGATCGAATTGACCCTGGGTGGTGTGCACGTCGTGGTGCTGGAACGGCTGACCGTCGTGAGCACCGCGATGAAGGCCGGCGGGATCGGGCCATTGGGCATCGAGGCGCTGCAGCGCCGTGGCATGGCCCCGGCCATCGCCGCCGAGGAAGCGCGCAACGTCGCGGCGATGGCGCCGTTCATCGAACAGGCCGGGGCCCCGAAGCGAGGGCCGAACTCGAAGTTCAGCGGGCATTTCGCCGGCCTGCCGCTGATCCGCAGGGATGCGCAGAAAGAGCCCGGACGGCGGGCCCACGTGGTGGATCAGCAGGGCGTCGAAACCATGCTGGGCGAGCGCGCCCGCGCGCTGGGCATCGAGGTGCGCCGCGGCTGCGAGCTCACCGGTCTTGCGCAGCAGCACGATGGCGTCGACGTGGCGTGGCAATCATCGACGAGCGCAGGCCGCATCCGCTGCGGTTGGCTCGTCGGCTGCGACGGCGGGCGCAGCCTCGTCCGCAAGCTGGCCGGCTTCGCCTTCCCCGGAACGCCGCCGTCGTCCACCTTCTACCAGGCCGTCGCCGAGATCGACCATCCCGAGCGCCTGCTGCCGATCGGCTGGCATCGCACCCCGGGCGGCGTGTTCTCCTGCGGGCCCCTGCCCGGCCGGCTGGTGATGCTGGACTTCACCGGTCCGCCCGAGGACCGGGAGGCACCGGTCACGCGTGACCAGCTCGAAGGCGTGCTGCGCCGCATCAGCGGCGTGGACGTTCGCGTGAAGGCGCTGGCCAGCGCCAGCCGCTGGACCGACAACACGCGGCAGGTCGACACCTACCGCCGAGGCAGGGTGCTGCTGGCCGGCGATGCCGCGCACATCCACACGCCGTTCGGTGGCCAGGGCCTGGGCCTCGGGCTGGTGGATGCCGCCAACCTCGGCTGGAAGCTCGCCGCCGTCGTTCGTGGCGAGATGGCCGACAGCCTGCTCGACACCTACACCGCCGAGCGCCGGCCCGTGGCCGAGGCCGTCCTCGCGAACACGCTGGCCCAGGTCGCGATCATGCGACCCGACCCGCAGGCGGGTGCGATGCGGGACCTGTTCGCGAAGCTGATGCAGCTCGACGACGTCAACCGCTTCATCGGCGAGATGACGAGCGGCCTGTTCACCCGCTACGACCTCGGGTCGCCGCACGACGAGGTCGGGCGCCTGATCGGTGACAGGCCGCTTCGACGCGATGAGGGCGAGGCCTCGTCGCTCTACGAGCTGATGCAGGACGGCAGCGGCGTGCTGCTCGATGCGTCAGCGGACGGCGGGGCTTGCACGCTCGTTGGCGCCGCCACACAGAGGATCCGTTGCGTCGCCATCGACACGGGACCGTCGATGCTGATCCGCCCCGATGCCTGCATCGCCTGGGTGGGCGATGGTGACGGCACCGAAGGCATCGGCGAAGCGCTGCGCCGCTGGTGGCCGGCCGGCCCTCACCACCAACCGTCGTCGCCCAGCACCATCTTCTTGTAGACGTCGATGTTGGCGCGAATGGCGAACAAGGCGCCGGTGGCAATCCCTATCGCGTTGCCGAACCGGTCACCCATCACCAGGTCGGCGACCACGACGACCACCACGCAGATCGCGAACAGCACGAGGGCCTTCTTCCACAGGCCCTTGGTCAGGTAGTAGAGCGGCCCGAAGAGGAAGGCCAGCACGTTGAACATGACCTTCATCCGTTGGCCGAAGGACAGCGCCTTGAGGTTCGGCAGCTTCGCGCCGCCCGCGCGCTCGATCAGGCGGAAGCGTGTCTTCCAGGCGTCGGACACCTTCAGCGCATCGATGCGCGAGCCCTTGAAGCTCAGTGTCACATCGGAAACTTCTGCCTTGGGCGGGGCGTAGGGGTTGGTTTCGTTCATACAAAAAAGCCCCGCAACACGAGGTTGGCGGGGCTTTGATGGCGATCAACGAATCTCGCTGATCACAGGTCTGGCGGAGTCGGAGGGATTCGAACCCTCGATGCAGGTTTTGCCCACATACTCCCTTAGCAGGGGAGCACCTTCGGCCACTCGGTCACGACTCCGGCGAAGACTGCGATTCTAGCCGCAGTTTTGACGATTTCAGGCGGTGGCCTGCTCCAGATCGAACGCCTTGTGCAGCGCGCGCACCGCCAACTCCATGTACTTCTCGTCGATCACGACGCTGGTCTTGATCTCGCTGGTGGTGATCATCTGGATGTTGATGCCCTCTTCGCTCAGGCAGCCGAACATCTTGCTCGCCACGCCCACATGCGAGCGCATGCCGATGCCGACGATGCTCACCTTGCAGATCTTGGTGTCGCCCATCACCTGCGCGGCGCCGGTCTTCGGCAGCACGGTGTTCTTCAGCAGCTCCATCGTGCGCGTGTAGTCGTTGCGGTGCACGGTGAACGAGAAGTCGGTCTTCCCCTCGTGCGAGATGTTCTGGATGATCACGTCGACGTCGATGTTCGCGTCGGCCACCGGGCCCAGGATCTGGTACGCGATGCCCGGCTTGTCGGGCACGCCCATCACGGTGATCTTGGCCTCGTCGCGGTTGAACGCGATGCCCGACACAACGGCTTGTTCCATTTTCTCGTCTTCCTCAAAGG
>NZ_JBFUCB010000354.1:0-6311 GCF_056405435.1 Rhizobacter sp. P1_G5
GGGTCGACATCACCGACCAGGCCGTCACGCTGGCCGACAACGAGCGCATCCACGGCGGCGTCAACGGCGGCTTCTTCACGACCCGCATCACGCTCGCGCTCGACACCGCGACGCGTGCGCGCCTGGTCGCATGGCCGAAGGGCAACCGCATCCAGTTCCGCTTCAACGGCACCGACGGCGAGACCAACGGCTTCCGCGTGCTCGACCTGCAACTGCGCGACGACGCCGGCGCCAGCCTCGCGAGCAACGCGGTGGCGCGCGTCGACCCGCTGATGGAGAAGAACGCCGGCAAGACGCTCACCAGCGACGTCGAGCTCGGCCGCACGCTGTGGAGTGCGCGCGGTGCGCTCGCCAAGTCGCCGCTCGTCAGCCGCAAGCTGCAGGCCGCCTGCTCGTCGTGCCATGCCGAGGACGGCCGCGACCTGCAGTACTTCAACTACTCGAACAACTCGATCGTGCAGCGCAGCCGCTACCACGGCCTGAGCGAGGCGCAAGGCAAGCAGATCGCCGCCTTCCTGCGCTACACGCTGCAGGGCGTGCCGCACGCCGCGAAGGCGCGCCCGTGGAACCCGCCGTACCAGCCGGGCCCGGGCCTGGATTGCACCGGCATCGGCTGCGAGACGCAATGGGCGGCCGGCGCCGGGCTGGAGGCGGTGMTCGAGAACGCCACCGACGCCACCAAGGCGCTGTTCGGCAAGCCGCTCGCCGGCGCGCTGAGCGTGACGCAGGCCGAGGTCGACAAGGTGATGGACCCGAGCGCGACGATGAACGCGCGCGAGATGCAGATCCCGATGCAGTTCCCCGACTGGAACGCCTGGCTGCCGACCACCCACCCGTACGACGTGTGGCCGACGACGACCGAAGGCTCGTTCGAGGCCGGCGCGAAGTTCAGCGCGGCCGATGCGAAGAAGGACCCGAACGGCAAGTACAAGGCACTGCTCGCGTGGCTGACCGCGCACAAGAACCCGAACGGCGTGTTCGGCGACTGGAGCCACCTGAAGGTCGACGAGCGCGTGCAGATCAAGTCGATGTTCACGCTGTTCGGCTGGGAGGGCTACAACTACCTCGGTGGCGGCCGCGGCAACCACATCGCGGCAAGCGGCCAGTACGGCGCGCAGGTCGGCGCGGCCAACCTGCAGAAGCTGGCCTCGGCCACCACCACCGCGGCGAACCCGGCCGCCTTCACGACCAACGCGTTCATCGAGCGCTCGGTGGCCAGCATGCTGCACTGGAACGCGGTGAAGCAGTGGGAGATGGCCCAGGTGTACGGCCTGGAAGGCAACCAGCAGTGGTTCATCGGCGACAAGGACGCCGCCACCGGCGCATGGAAGGGCCGCGGCGAGGCGCACGGCTGGCCGTTCAACAGCGTCAGCCTGTTCTTCCTCGCGCCGCACATGATCTACCAGCAGGACACCGACGGCACCGGCAAGATCACCCGCGAGTGGTACAACGCATGGGAGGCGGGCAACATCGTCGGCTCGTACTACCGCACCAACCAGTGGTACCAGCTGCAGATGTCGGTGAACCCCGGCGGGCAGAGCGACTGGGTGAACTTCTCGATGGACTGGCCGTACCTGACGGCCTTCGACGACTACCTGGGCATGAAGGTCGGCACCGCGACGCCGGCCGCCAAGGCCGCCAACGACACGCACTACGTGCGGCTGCTGCAGGCGCGCATCAAGTCGGCGCAGTACGTCAACAACGAGATCGTGCTGTACGACCCGGCGCAGCCCGACCTGTTCGCCAACCGCGGCCGCTACGGGCGCGGCCAGGTGGCCAAGCACCTGACGGTGACCAACTTCATCGACACCGCGTCGAACAACGGCAAGAGCAACTCGAAGTACCGCTTCCTCGACGAGCTGTCGCCGGGGCTGTACCCGCGCGTCGTCAACGGCGCGATCCGCCAGTTCAACATGCTGTATTCGCAGACCGCCGCGACGGCCTGGCGCCGCTGCGACCCGAACAACAGCCAGCTCGGCGAGCCCGAACCGTGGGCCGGCTTCCGCTACTGCCTGGATGCGCAGCGCTCGCCGCTCGGGCAGGCGGCCGACGGCAGCTACTTCATGAACCAGGTGAACTACCGTGCCAGCACCGAGCAGACCGAGCAGTACGGGCTGTGGAAGGCGACGCAGATGGGGGCCGACCCGGCGCGGCTGAAGGTGTGGTCGGACTGGATCGACAGGATGTGGCCGAAACCTTGACCCCGCCAGGGCAGCGCGAATGGCGTCAAAATGGCCGCCATTCACAACGTCTTCGGGCTGCGCGCCAACGTCACCATGAAAAGCGATTTCGGATTGATTGGCCTGGCCGTGATGGGCCAGAACCTGGTGCTGAACGTGGAGAGCCACGGCTTCCAGGTCAGCGTGTTCAACCGCACGACGGCCGTCACCGACGAATTCGTCGCCCGCCACCCGGGCAAGAAGCTGGTGGGCGCGGCAACGCTCGAGGCCTTCGTCGAGAGCCTGGCCACCCCGCGCAAGATCCAGATCATGGTGAAGGCCGGTGCGCCGGTCGATGCGGTGATCGAGCAGCTGATCCCGCTGCTGTCGCCCGGCGACATCGTGATCGACGGCGGCAACAGCCTCTACACCGACACCGAGCGCCGCGACGCATACCTCGCCAGCAAGGGCCTGCGCTTCATCGGTGCGGGCGTCTCGGGCGGTGAAGAAGGTGCGCGCAAGGGCCCGTCGATCATGCCGGGCGGGCCGCTGTCGACCTGGGAGGTGATGCAGCCGATCTTCGAGGCGATCTCGGCCAAGGTGGACGGCGAGCCGTGCGTGATCCACATCGGCCCGGGCGGCGCCGGTCATTACGTGAAGATGATCCACAACGGGATCGAGTACGGCGACATGCAGCTGATCTGCGAGGCCTACAGCCTGTTCAAGGCGGCGGGCTTCACGACGCAGGAGATGGCGGCGATCTTCAACCAGTGGAACGAGGGCGAGCTGCAGAGCTACCTGATCCAGATCACCGGCAAGGCACTGGAGCAGGTGGATGCCGAGACCGGCAAGCCGATCGTCGAGCTGATCCTCGACAAGGCCGGCCAGAAGGGCACCGGCCAGTGGACGCTGCTGAACGCGGCGGAGAACGCGGTGGTGATCAGCACGATCAATGCAGCGGTCGAGGCGCGCGTGCTGTCGTCGCAGAAGAAGCAGCGCGTGGCCGCGAGCAAGCAATTGCAAGGGCCGAAGGTCGACCTGTCGCCGGTGAAGGCGCAGCTGGTGGCGAAGGTGCACGACGCACTGTATGCGTCGAAGGTGATCAGCTACGCGCAGGGGCTGGACCTGATGAAGACGATGGGCGAGAAGAAGGGCTGGGGGCTCGACCTCGGCCGCATCGCCGCGATCTGGCGTGGCGGCTGCATCATCCGCGCGCGCTTCCTGAACCGCATCACCGACGCGTACCGCAGCAACCCGCAGCTGACGAACCTGATGCTGGATCCGTTCTTCAAGGATTTGCTGAACCGCACGCAGCAGAACTGGCGCGAGACGGTGGCGCTGGCGGTGACGAACGGCATCCCGGTGCCCGCCTTCAGCGCGTCGTTGGGGTACTACGACAGCTACCGCTCGGAGCGGCTGTCGGCCAACCTGCTGCAGGCGCAGCGCGACTTCTTCGGCGCGCACACGTATGAGCGCATCGACAAGCCGGAGGGGACGATGTTCCACACCGAGTGGCCTGAAGTGATCGGCTGAGGAGTAGCGGCATGAAACACACCCTGCGCACCACGTTGTTGTTGGCGGGTCTCGTCGCCGGGGCTGCGGGCGCGGCCCGGGCCGACGAAGAGCCGTCGAAGATCGACCGCGCGGCTTCGGCCGTCGGTCACGCCGCATCAACTGCGGCGACGAAGACCGGGCATGCGGTGAAGCATGCGGCCGAGGTCACCGGGGCGGCGATCCAGAAGGGCGCCGAGAAGACCGGCGAGGTCGTGCGCAAGGGTGTCGAGAAGACCGGCGAGGTGATGAAGCGGGGCGGGGAGAAGTTGCAGTCGTCGGCGAAGTCGGCTTCTTCCAGCGACTGACTCGCGCCGGTCAGCGCAAGCTGGCCGACAGCATCGCGAAGCCCAGCACGTTGACGGCGACCGTGGCCCAGAACACGCGCCGGAACGATGCCTTGGCGGACTTGTGGCGCAGCCACCGCTGCGCGAGCAGCGCACCCGGCCAGCCGCCCGCGAGCGACAGCAGGTGCAGCGTGCGCTCCGATGTGCGTGGCCCGCGGCGGCGCGCTGCGGACTTGTCGATCGCATAGACGACGAACGTGATCGCGCTCAGGACGGCGTAGGCTGCGGCGGTCCAGAGCAAGGGCCAGCGGATGTTCATTGGTGATTCCGGAGAGTGCGGCGCCGGATCGTACGTGACACGCCTGTATTGACGCGGCCTCTTCTTGGCAGTCAAATCGCCGCTCTCCATGGCACCTCATCAGGTGCATCTTGAGACGAGCGCTCGCCACACGGCCTCCAGCGCTCCACGGCGCAACTCCCTCGCGCCACCCCCTTGAAGTACAGCGTCCGCGCTTGCTCCGACATGAAGCGGAGCGACGCGGGTTCGAACGCGTCATTCGACATGCTTGCCGGGTTGCATGTGCAAGCACCCGCACGACCGCCATGCAGATCACCAACAACTCCACGCCCTTCCTCGCTCATCGCTTCGTCTCGATAGACAAGACCGGCCAGAAGCACTGCGTCGCGATCATCAAGGCAACATTCGACGTTGTCGCGCAGGGTCGTTGCGTGCCGTCAGCCGATCAGACGCCCTTCGTCTACACCGACCAGCACCACGGCGATCCAGGCGCCACGTCGGTCCGCTTCGAGACGGACTTCGCGCCGGTGAAACCGATGGTCGACGTGCTGCTGCACGCCAGCGCTGTGTCACCAGACGGCAGTCCGATCACAAGGCTGCATGTTCACTTCGCGGGTGCCGGCATGCGCAAGCATGCGGTGGTCACCGGAGATCGCGTCTGGACCCGAGGATTTGCCGGACCCGTGCCTTCCGATCCGTTGCCGTTCACCGAAATCCCGCTGATCTGGGATCGCGCCTTTGGCGGCACTGACCTGCGTCACGCCCATCCGCGGCGCAGCAACAGTGATCTGCGGAACCTGGTGGGGGTCGGGTTTCGCATGAACGGCGCGACAGGCAGCGTCCTCGGCACCGCCCTGCCAAACATTGAACGTGCGGACGCGGTGATGCGACGGTGGTCAGACAGGCCGGAGCCGATCGGCTTCACACCCGTTGGACGTGGCTGGGTACCTCGAATTGCCTTCGCCGGCACCTACGGCCGGACCTGGTTTGAAAGCCAAAGACCATTTTTGCCCGCCGACTTCGACAGCCGCTACTTTCAAGCCGCACCGCTCGATCAGCAACTGCGGCGGCTCGAGGCTGGCACACGCTTCGCCTGCGTGAACATGAGCCCCGACGGAAAGTTCGTAGCCGAAGTGCCTTCCTTCGAGGTGCCCATCAACTTTCGCTCCGAGAACACGACCTCGAGTGCCACGGTCGTTGCCGACACCCTCATCCTGGAGCCGGGACGAGCCAAGCTGATACTGATTGGCCGAGCTTCGATCGCACTGCCTCGAAGGACCACACAACTTCGCGAGATCAACATCGGCGAACGGCGTCTGGTCCATGTACACGGCAAGCCGCACTTCACGGGCCTTGGGCACCTTGTCAATTCGAAGAAGGCAATGAGCGAGGCGCCTGCGTGAGCGCACTTCACATCACTTGCGTTGCGCTCGCCAGCGCCGTCGGCCTGACGCCAGCTTCAGCTGCTGCCGCCATGCGTTGCGGCATCAGTGGAATCGGCGAGTTGCCTACCGTCGACGACGCCCTTGAGCCTGTCGCTGGCGCGCGCGTGCCTTCCATCCCCGACCACCTTCACGGTCGCGATCGCCTGATCGAGTTGCTGTTGCAGGTGATGGCGGACAGCCATGCTGCACTGGCTACCCGGATCGACATCACCCAACTGCCTGTTCTGCTCTGCACATCAGAGGTTGCGCGCCCAGGAGCTTCGGTACACGGCATCGTCCCAGCCATGGAGGCTCGTCTGGGCTTTCACCTTCGGCGGGCCGGTGCTCGACACCTTGCACGAGGTCACGTCTCCTGCTTCGAATCGCTTGGTTTCGCCGAAGCAGCGATGCTGCAGGCAGGTGGCAGCGCTTGTCTGGTGATCGCAGCGGACTCCCTGATCGACCCGCGCTCTCTGAACTGGGTTGAGAAATCAGGGCGATTGAAGACGTCTCGCCGCTCTGAAGGGGTCATTCCAGGTGAAGGCGCGGCTGTCCTGCTGGTCAGCCTCGAACCATTGGGTGAGCCGTGCAT
>NZ_JBFUCB010000355.1:0-6300 GCF_056405435.1 Rhizobacter sp. P1_G5
GCGGCCGGGCAGCGCCGCGCCGGTCAGCGCGACGCGGCCGCGCCACAGCAGCACGCCGGCGGTCAGCACGGCGCACCACGGCGGCAGGTGCAGCAGGTGCGGCAGCACGGTCCACGCGATCACGAGCAGCAGGAACAGCGTGTCGCGGGTGTCGCGCGGCAGGTGGCGCCAGCCGGGCCAGCGGGGCAGCAGGGCATTCATGGTCGTGAACTCATTGCCACAGCGCCATCGCCTCCAGGCAGCGCCGGCGCTGCAGCTCGCCCTGCGCCGGCTCGATCTGCAGGCCGGGCAGGCGCAGGCCGTAGTCGGCACCGGCGCGTTCGGCCGACAGCACCCAGGCGGCGAGGCGCGACAGCCGGTCTTCGGGGGCGAGGCCGGYGCAGCRTTGCCAATCGAGCCACAGCTGCTGCTGCACCGTCGAGGTGGTGTCGCGGCTGACCAGCTCGCCGCCGGTCTCGAGGCTGCGCGCGGCCTTCTTCCAGACCACCAGCTTCAGCGGGTCGCCGCGCCGGTAGCCGCGCACGCCTTCGAGTTCGCCGCCATCGGCCCGGCGCCCGGTGGCCGGGCCGCCGGGCGTGGGATGTGCCGGCGGCAGCGGGGCCGGCGGGCGCTCGGGGCGCGGGTAGACCAGCACCTGGGCCGCCGGCCGCCACACCGCCCACGCACGGAACAGGCCGAGCGGAAAGCGCGTCTCGATGCTGATCGCCGGCACCGGGTGCAGCCCGCGCGCCTGTGGCACGAAGCTGACGTGGGTCGCGGACTGGCCGCCGGCCGGCACGTCGGCCCAGGTCAGCGTCGCCGCATCGGCCGATTCGAGGCGCAGCCCGATGCCGAAGCGTTCGGCCGCCGGGCTCGTCAGCGTGACCGCGAGCGGTGCCGGGTCGCCGGCGAACACCGCCGCCGGCGAGCGCAGGTGCAGCGTCATGCCGCGCAGCGTGTTGTGCGTCAGGTGCATCGAGACGATGCCGCTGCCGGCCAGCAGGAAGGTCAGCACGTAGCCGAGGTTCAGCTGGTAGTTGATCGACGCGACCAGCAGCACCATCAGCGTCAGCGCGAACATCAGCCCGGCGCGGGTCGGCAGGATGTAGACGTTGCGCTGGGTCAGCAGCAGCGTGTCGGTGTGCGGCAGCCGGGCCTGCCACCAGGCGCGAAAGCGCTGGCGCACCGCGGCCGCGGCGAGCGCGAAGGGGCGCAGCGGGAGCTTCAGCGCGTCGGCGGCCTGCATGGCGTCGGGTGGGCGAGGGATCAGGGCAGCGGGATGGACTCGATCATCGCGCGCACCTGTTCGCGCGCGCCGCGGCCGGCGCCGGCCACCGGCACCAGCCGGTGCGAGATCGTCTGCGCGAGGATCGCCTGCACGTCGTCGGGGGCCACGTAGTCGCGCGCATCGAGCAGCGCGTGCGCCTTGGCGGCGCGCAGCACCGCGATGCCGGCGCGCGGGCTCAGCCCGTCGACGAACCAGGCGCCGCTGCGCGTCGCGCCGATCAGCGCCTGCAGGTAGTCGAGCAGCGCGTCGGAGGCATGCACGCGCAGCACGTCCTGCTGCGCCGCCAGCAGGTCCTGCGGCGTCATCACCGCGCCCAGCGCGCCGATCGCCTCGCGCCGGTCGATGCCGGCCAGCAGCGCTCGCTCGCTCGCGTAATCGGGGTAGCCGAGCGTGATGCACATCAGGAAGCGGTCGAGCTGCGACTCGGGCAGCGGGTAGGTGCCGAGCTGGTCGGTCGGGTTCTGCGTCGCGATCACGAAGAAGGGCGACGGCAGCGCGCGCGTCTCGCCCTCGATGCTGACCTGGTGCTCCTCCATCGCCTCGAGCAGCGCGCTCTGCGTCTTCGGGCCGGCGCGGTTGATCTCGTCGGCCAGCAGCACCTGCGCGAACACCGGGCCGGGGTGGAACACGAAGGCCTCCTTGCTGCGCTCGTAGATGCTGACGCCGATCAGGTCGGTGGGCAGCAGGTCGGCGGTGAACTGGCTGCGCGAGAACTTGAGCCCGAGCGACACCGCCAGCGCGTGCGCGAGGGTGGTCTTGCCGACGCCGGGAACGTCCTCGATCAGCAGGTGGCCGCCGGCCAGCAGGCAGGCCACGCAGTCACGGATCTGCGGGCGCTTGCCGACGATGATCGTGCTAATCTGGTCGATCAGGCGGTTCAGGTGGGGAAGGGCTTTCAACAGGTCCGTGCTCATGCAATCACCTTAACTCAAACTGCCGCGATTCCGGACTCAGAACACCGATGCCCACTGCGTTCTTCAGCCATCCCGAGTGCCGGCAGCACGACATGGGGCGCGGCCACCCCGAGTGCCCGCAGCGCCTGGACGCGATCAGCGACCACCTGCTGGCGACCGGCCTCGACATGGCGCTCGAGCACCGCGACGCGCCGCTGGTCGACCTGCACGACGTGACGCTCGCGCACGAGAGCCTGTACGTCACCGAGCTGCGGGCTGTGCTCGAAGAACTGGCGGCGTCCGGCGAGAGCCGCGCGCTCGATCCCGACACCGTCGCGAACGCCGGCACCTGGCGCGCTGCGCAGCGCGCCGCCGGCGCTGCGGTGGCCGCCACCGATGCCGTGCTCGACGGCCAGGTCGACAACGCGTTCTGCGCGGTGCGCCCGCCCGGCCACCACGCCACGCGCAACGAGACGATGGGCTTCTGCTTCTTCAACAACGTCGCGATCGCGGCGCGCCATGCGCTCGACGTGCGCGGGCTGCAGCGCGTGGCCGTCGTCGATTTCGACGTGCACCACGGCAACGGGACCGAAGACATCCTCGCCGGCGACGAGCGCGTGCTGATGGTCAGCTTCTTCCAGCACCCGCTGTACCCGTACTGCGGCGAGGTGCCCAAGGGCGACAACATGCTGAACCTGCCGCTGCCGCCGTACACCCGCGGCGCCGAGATGCGCGAGATCGTCGAGGCGATGTGGATGCCGCGGCTGGAAGAATTCAAGCCGCAGATGGTGTTCATCTCGGCCGGCTTCGATGCGCACCGCGAGGACGACCTCGGCCAGCTCGGCCTGGTCGAGGCCGACTACGAATGGCTCACGCGCCGCATCAAGGCGGTGGCCGACCGCCATGCCGGCGGGCGCATCGTGTCGTGCCTCGAGGGCGGCTATGCGCTCGGCGCGCTGGCGCGCAGCGTGGCGGCGCACCTGCGGGTGCTGGCCGACCTTTGACCTCCTGGCTGCACGGCGGCCATTCCCGATCGACACAAGAAGAGAGCGATTCACCGATGGATTCGTCCCTGGGCGTACAAGATTTCAACGAACTGCTGCGCGACCTGGCCACCCGCAGCGCGCTGACCGAGGCGGCGGTGCTGCTGGGCTGCCTGGGTGTTTCATGGCTGGTGTGCATGGCGCTGCGGCGCGTGCTGCGCGTCAACGGCGCGGTGCTGTTCGGCCGCAACGTGGTCGACGGCGTGCTGTTCCCGCTGGTCGCGCTGGTGCTCGCCGTGGTCGCCCGGCACGTCCTGATGGGCGTCGTGAAGGTCGCGGTGTTCCGCGTCGCGATCCCGATCCTGCTGTCGCTCGCGCTGATCCGCTTCGCGGTGCGGGTGCTGTCGGCGGCGTTCCCCAATTCCACCTGGATGCGCGCGACCGAGCGCACGATCTCGTGGCTCGCGTGGATCGCGGTCGTGCTGTGGATCACCGGCGTGATGCCGGCGGTGCTGGAGGAGCTCGACAGCGTGCGCTGGCAGATCGCCGGCGGCATGGTCTCGCTGCGCACGATGATCGAGGGCGCGCTGACGGCCGGCGTCGTGATGGTGCTGGCGCTGTGGCTGTCGTCGGCGATCGAGCGCAAGATCATCCACGGCACCGGCAACGACCTGTCGATGCGCAAGATGGTGTCGAACATCGTGCGGGCGCTGCTGCTGTTCGTCGGGCTGCTGTTCGCGATGTCGGCGGTCGGCATCAACCTGACGGCGTTGAGCGTACTGGGCGGTGCGGTCGGTGTCGGTCTCGGCTTCGGCCTGCAGAAGATCGCGGCCAACTACATCAGCGGCTTCGTGATCCTGGCCGAGCGTTCGCTGCGCATCGGCGACATGGTCAAGGTCGACAACTTCGAGGGCCGGGTCACCGACATCCGCACCCGCTACACGGTGATCCGCTCGCTGGGTGGGCGCGAGGCGGTGGTGCCGAACGAGATGCTGATCACGCAGCGCGTCGAGAACCTGTCGCTGGAGGACCCGCGGGTGCTGGTGCAGACGATGGTGCAGGTGGCCTACGGCACCGACGTGCGGGCGCTGCAGCCGAAACTGGTCGAGGCGCTGCTGAAGGTCGAGCGCGTGATCGCCGACCCGGGGCCGGGGGTGCAGCTGTCGAACTTCGCGGCCGACGGCATGGACCTGACGATCAACTTCTGGATCCGCGACCCGGAGAACGGGCAGGGGCAGGTCAAGTCGGACGTGCACCTGGCGGTGCTGGATGTGCTGAATGCGGAGGGGGTCGATATTCCGTTCCCGCAACGCGTGATGCATACGATCGTGCGCCACGAAGCTGCCGTGCCCGTGCCGCCCGAACGCATTTGACGCAKTGGTGCGGAAGGCGGGTGCGGGGAGTCTGTGGCTCGCCGGCCGGTGCGGTCATCGCCCCTGGGGGCGATGACTGCCCTCCACTGACTGATTTCATGGCCCGTCGCCCAAACTCCCGCCACTCACTTCGTTCGTTGTGGTCAAACAGTGGGCGACAGTCAGTTCACGAAGCGTGCTGGYGCACGCGGGCCATGAAATCAGCCAGTTCCGGCGCCCCGTCCTGATTGGCGCTCCACAGACTCCCCGCACCCGCCTTCTGCCACCGCCCTGCCTTTYGGGRGATGACAAGCGAACAAGTGGGGGTTGAGCCCGGGTTGTCACCCGGGCTACGAATCAGACCCAGCCGAGCGCGCCGACCACCGCGCCGAGTGCCACCATCCACAGCGGGCTCAGGCGCGTCTTCAGCATCACCGCGATAGTCAGCCCGATCAGCACGATCGCACCGGGCTCGCTGCGCACCGGGTCCGAGAGGATCCAGCCGGTGGCCAGCAGCAGGCCGAGCGTCAACGGCGCGAGGCCGGTCTTGAAGGCCCGCACGCCCAGCGTCTCGCGCCGCGAATGGCCCCAGCGCGTGGCCCACAGCGCGAGCGTGGTCGACGGCAGCATGATGCCCAGCAGCGTGACCGCCGCACCCGCGAGCCCCGCCGCATTGAAGCCGAGCACCGCGACGAACAGCACGTTCGGCCCCGGTGCCGCTTGCGCCAGCGCGACCGAGGCGGTGAACAGGTCATCGCTCAGCCAGTGCCGCTCGCCGACCAGGTAGCGGTGCATGTCGGGCGCGGTGGTGATCGCACCGCCGACGGCCAGCAGGCTCAGCATCAGGAAGTGGGTGAACAGCGCGAACAGGTCGTTCGCACTCAGGCCATGCAGGTCGAACAGGCTCACCGCCGCAGCCTCCACCACGCCGCCGCGATGCCGACGGCGCCCAGCCCCGCCAGCACCCACACCAGCGGCCAGCGCATCAGCGCGACCATCACGAAGGTGCAGGCGCCGATCGCGAGGCTGAGCGGCAGGCCCATCTCGTTGCGCTTCAGGCTGGTGGCGAGCTTCAGGCCGGTCGCGATGATCAGCCCCGCCGAGACCGCGCCCATGCCGCGCAGGGCGCCGCTGACCAGCGGTTGCTGCGCGGCCCGTGCGTACAGCGCCGCCAGCACCAGCACGATGACGAGCGGCGCGAGCATCATGCCGGCCAGCGCGGTGAACGCGCCGCGCAGCCCGAAGAAGCGGTCGCCGATCATCAGCGACAGGTTCACGATGTTCGGCCCCGGCAGCACCTGGGC
Source organism: Rhizobacter sp. P1_G5 (assembly GCF_056405435.1). NCBI lineage: Bacteria > Pseudomonadati > Pseudomonadota > Betaproteobacteria > Burkholderiales > Sphaerotilaceae > Rhizobacter > Rhizobacter sp. P1_G5. The sequence goes on from NZ_JBFUCB010000355.1 coordinate 5,800, forward strand.
GACCGACAGGATCTCGACGAACTCGTCGCGGTCGAGCCAGCGCTCGCGCTCGACCAGCTCGCGCTGCGCCACCGCCAGCACGCCGCCGAAGCCCTGCAGCGCGAGGCGGTTGAAGACGCGGAACAGCTCGCCGAGCGAGCCCGGCTGGCGCGACTCCAGCACCGGATCGCTCAACGGATGACCCGCAGCGCTTCCGGGTTCACCAGTTGCGTCGGCGTGCCGTTGATGAAGTTGATGACGTTGTCGAAGGCCGCGCTGAAGTACAGCTCGTAGCTGTCCTGCTCCACGTAGCCGATGTGCGGCGTGCACACCGCATTCTCGAGCCGCAGCAGCGGGTGGCCCTGCAGGATCGGCTCGCTCTCGAACACGTCGACCGCCGCCATGCCGGGCTTGCCGCGGTTCAGCGCCGAGACCAGCGCACCTTCCTCGACCAGCTCGGCGCGCGAGGTGTTGACCAGCAGCGCGGTCGGCTTCATGCGGGCGAGGTCGTCGGAGGTCACG
>NZ_JBFUCB010000356.1:0-6299 GCF_056405435.1 Rhizobacter sp. P1_G5
GATATCCAGACCGTCGGCAAAAGCGGCAGCAGCGAGCGCCAGTTGCCACGCAAGTTGTCAAACCTGCTCAGATCGCGATGCGTCGCGGTGACGTGGTCGATAACGGGGCCAAGCAGAAGACGACTCGACAGCACCAGCACAATCCCTACCATGGCACCGAGTAGGACGGCTTGCCCCAATTTGCGAGGTGGCGCAAGTCCCAACTCGGTGATGGGCGCCCCTGGTTTGAGTCGAACCATCACAATCGCCAATCCCGCGCCAATAGGAACAGTCCAGTACGGGGAGACCCACGGAATGTAGAAGGCCGCAAGGGGTACGAGCACCAGTCCTGCGAAACCTGCAATGTGGGGACGTGAAAACATTCTAGAGATAGCACCTTCGGGGCCGCCTGCCACAACTCCGCGCCCCCAAAGCAGTCCTCCACGAGCGGCAGAATGTGGCCGGCTACAGCTGTTTGCTCTGTTGACGCCTTATTCGAACATGTCACGGCGAGACTGCAGCCTGTGCAACCACCACCGGCCTAGACCAGCGATGGGAAGGCCGAGGATCGTGCCAGTCGCGAGAAGCGTGAGCCGCCAATCAATCGTTGGAGCCGTGTCGCTTGGTGCGCCAGGGGCAGACAGAGCGAGCGCGACTCCCGGCGCAATCGCTACAAGGACGTAAGGCCACAGACGCGGTCGCGCAACCAGCAGAAGCGCGAGCACAGTCGTGACGACTATTCCCATCCAGCCCATTGATCCCATGCTACTCGAATGCAGTCGTTCGCGATCGGCTGCTTGTGGCCGACAGTGTATGTTCGTGGAATCGCCTGCAAGCAATCGATCGCTGCCGGGACGGTCGCCACGTGCGACCGCTTTCGGGGCGTCGGGTGAGGGGCACGGTCGGCCAGGTGCGGTCGGTCAGCAGCGTCCGCTTTGGGCACGATGCGTCTAGGTGCCTGAGGAAGTTGAGATTGGAACGCCGACGATGTTGGACGGACAGCGACAGGGGTTGAACCTGCACCTTCTAGAGGATGGTTTTTGCCATGCGTCTACCAAATTTCGCCACGCTGCCCGCAGTCAGTGTATCGGCGCTTGAAGGCCGCGCCGGTATGCTGGTGCGACGCTGACAACCACGAGGCGCCCAATGCACGTAGACCTTGTTGCTGAGCCGCAATACGAGTCCCTGATTGATCTGCTTTGCGAGTTGCATGCCTACTACAACGAAGGCGCCGTGATCGCCCGAGATGTCGTGCGGGAGCACCTGCTTGACAACTTGCTGGGACCGAGGTCGCCACACCGCCTGATCGTGGCTACGGCGGACGGCAATCGTGTGCTTGGCCTGGCCGCCATCACACTCGTCTACTCGCTCGTAGACTTYGCGCCGGATATGCGTCGGCACTGCCAGCTGAAGGAGCTGTATGTGAGTACGGCCCAGAGGAGCCAAGGGGCCGGCAGGGCACTCATGGCATGGGTTTCTCGGTACGCCCGGGATAACGGCTGCAGCCGCATCGACTGGCCGGTGAAGGCGTCCAATATCCGAGGAATGTCCTTCTACGAAGACCTCGGTGCTGCGCTCGTGTCGGAAAGACTCAGCTATCGACTCTCGGAGCCAAACCTGAGTGCCCTTGCATACGAAGGGTCCGGAGTGTCCTGTGACGGCGCCGCATAGCGCGATATGACGTTGGCGAGCGTCGGCTTTGCGTCCGCCTGAAAACCCGCGTCTTCTACAGGTGGCATCCGCAGCCCCGGGCCTGCCAGACGACGCGCTGCGCGGCCGGGCTGACGAAGGCCACGGGTGCCGTGTCCGTTCGAGCGGCACCCTGGCCCACCCGTATTTCAAGCCGTGCCATAGAGTTGGTCCTGCGCTGCGCCGAAGTGCGTCATTTCCTCGATGTCCTCAGCCGGCTGCTCTTTCTCGCACAGTTCCGACGCATGGGAGCTTGCAGCCAAGGCCGTCCCCAGCATCGCGAAGGCAGCCGTGGAGTAGATGCCGAAATCCCAACCGGCGGCGCCAGTCACGCTGTTGGTGATGGCGCCGACGGCCTTGATGCCACCGGCCGTGATCATGGTGGCGGTGTACTTGTTGTAGTTGTAGAAGGTGTTGCAGGCTTCCGCGGTGGCCCATATCAAGTTGGGCAGCACCCCCACAACGCCGGCCGCGGTGTCATTCCCAGTGGCCTGCAACACGCCTTGGGTGAACTGCGTTGCGGCTGCCGCAGCATTCGCCAAGGACTGGATCTTCTCGACCCCGTCCYTTGACGTCCAGTACTGGTAGCCGGCAGAACCGAGCAGCGCGGTGCCGGCCACGATGTTCACAACAGGCTGCGCTTCCTTGGGCAGGTAGTTGGGCACGACCGCCAGGAAGTTGAAGGCCTCGCCGATCATCCCCGCCAGCTTCTCGCCCATGATGCCGGTGCGGCCTCCGCCTTGCGACGACGCCTCATCCCCATCCTCCCTTTGCGCGACGGCTCGTTGCGTCACCGAGCCCCAACTCGCCATCGCGCGGCGCTGCGCCTGCATGCGCGGCGAGCGGTGGATGTGGTCGGCCAGCAGTTGCCGCGCAGCCCTCGGCACCGAGGTTTCGTCAGCGGGCATCGCCGCGGGCTTGCGGAGCTGGGTCGCGTCGCGGCGGGCGCTGTGATTTGTTGTCATGGTGGCTCCGGGTTGGCGCCGAGCTTCACGTTCCGGCAGATCCAGCCTAAGGGGCCGGGCCGTGATGCACCATCAGCACGTGACGGACAAAGGCCTGCCGTTTTGCTGAGATGGGGCTTCCCACAGCCCCGCCGATGAAGGCCTGGACTTTGACCACCACCCGCGCGACTGACCGAAGTCCACCCTCGTCAGCCCGAGCGGCCATCCGCAAACCCGAGGTGAGGACACCGTCATTCGACAGCCGCAGATTCGTTCTCCGTTTGCCGGTCAGGCTCCGTGGTGCGGAGGATTTCGTTCAGAACGGAAGTGGCGTAGTTCCCGGCGCGCAAAGAGAACGTGAGCGCCAGTTGATGGGCTTGCGGCCATTCCCATGACATGTCCGCCGGGCTCGCCACCAGGCTGCGGCGCTCCTGATCCAGGCCGGCGTGCTCCATGCCGTCGCACAAGGTGGCGTGACGTTCAGCCACGCCGTTTTCCAGAGCCTGCGCTTGATCGGTGGTGATCACGCGGCCTCGTCCCCAGAGCGGTCCGGTGGGTCGGCCTGCCTCGTCCATCACGTCACCAGGCAGGGTCTTGCCCCAGAGTCCCTGTTGAACTCGCAGCGCCAGCACTTCATTGAAGACGAAGGAGCGCACCGCCGACAGGTAGATGCCCTTCTTCTTCGGGTTGCGCACGCGGATCTCGCGCGCCAGCATGGCGCGGCCCTGCATCACGTTGCCACCGTCGTGGCCGAAACGCTGGGCGCCGAAGTAGTTGGGCACGCCATGGGACGCAACAGCCTGGAGGTTGGCCTCGATGGCGTCGCGGTTGCCGGTCACGTCACGCAGCACGATGCGAAATCGGTTGCCCTGCAGATCGCCAGGGCGCAGCTTCTTCACGTGGCGGCTCTGACCCAGTACCTTGAATTCCGGGTGCTGAAGCAGGGTCAGGTCGGGCGTCTCGCCCTTCGGCAGATAGATGCTGAACCACTGACGGGTGATGGCGTAGCGGTCCTTGAGGCCGGCATAGCCCACGTCTCTTTCCTGCACGCTGGCGGCCTCGGCCAGCTGCTGGGCGACGAAGGCGGTGTTGGCACCGTTCTTCTCAATGTCCAGCCAGAGGTGTTCGCCCTCACCGGAGGGCTGCTGCAGCGGCAGTTCGGTCACGATGAAATCCTCGTTGAGGAGTTTCAGCGTGGCGCTGGCGCCGCTGGCCGGATAAGCGTTGGGCCACTGCGGCAAGGTCGTGTAGTGAGCGTCGGTCATGAGCAGTCTGGCGGCACCAGCCGTGGACAGGGACGGGCTGCCTGGCCGACCGGGGGCAGTCCAGGCCGCGATTCTCTCCTGACCCGCATGCCTTGACTTCTTCCCGATCTGTTTCGCCGGCGCATCGTTCGCTTCGCATCCGCGGCGGTCCACCGCCTGCCCCGCCGTCAATCTGGCGCCTGACCCACGATGGGCCGCAAACCAAGGACGCCACCATGCCAATTGACCACCGATACGGTTCCCCTCCGCGCAGCTACTCGTACGCCCCCTCGCAGCCAAGCCATTCGCCGCAGCCGTCGCACGGCTACGGGCAGCCGCCGCAGCAGCCCTACGGCTACGGGCCGGCGCCTTCGTCGCACGAGCAGTGGGGCGGACCTTCCCAGTCGCGGACCAGCCACGCCAGCAGCACGAGCCGTCCGCGCACGCGCGCGCCGCATCACCTGTCCGACGGCGAATCGGACAGCGAGAACCCGAACGTGCTGTACCGCTCGCTCCGCCGTGACGAGGACCCGCGCCGGGGCCTGCGGCCGCCGGACGGCTTCGACCCGTCACTGACCGCCAGCCAGCACATCACGGCCGGCAGCAAGTCGAAGCGGAAGAGCGAGTTCGTCTCGGCCACGCGCAGCGCCAAGGTGGCCTCGGCCTGGGCCGCCGAGGGCCCGCCGGGCGGACGCGTGGCACGCTTCAACAAGCCGCGCGGCCAGGAGTCCTACGACATGACCGATCCCGACCAGGCGCGGCATGTGTTCCCCACCGGCAAGGGCTCCAGCCTGAACACCGCGAAAGCCTCGCAGGAGGTGGTGATCCGCGGCCACATTCCCGCGGACCACGTCACCGATGTCTGGGACGCGCACCGGGTGACCATGGAGCAGTACCACGAGGYCAGCGCGGACACCGTGCCGGGCTTCGAACGCAAGAGCCGCTCGCGCACCAAGGCGGATGGCCCACCGAAGCCGGTCGTGCTCACTGAATGGGTGCCGCCAGGCGATCCCTACTACTATCGTCGCTGACGCCCAGGGGCCGGACATGTCAATGTCGCTCGACGGATATTGGGCCACCACGTGCCCCGCTAGAACCCCCGGCCCCCCCCCATCACCCGGTTCTCCCCATACAGCAACGCCCGCATCCCCTCCAGGTCGCCCTTGTGGATGACCTCGATCGGGAACGCCGCCCCCTGGGCCAGCGACGCGAAGCGCGCGTCGACGATGCCCTGCTCGCCCAGCTGCGCCAGCGTCGGTGCTCCCTCCATCCGGCACGACTTCACCACCACCAGCCGTTCCGCATTGAGCCGCCGCGCCAGGTCGAGCGCGATGCTGTCCGACGTGACCTCCCAGTTGGTCTGCCCATCCGGCTGCTCGCGCTGCAATTCAAAGGGAAGCCACAACGCCGTCTGCCCCTTGTGCAGCACGCGCCGGATGTCGCTGCGGCTCGTCGCCAGCTGCAGCGCGGGGTTCAGCGCGTTGAACTGGTAGGCGGTCTGCGCCATCGCCAGCACCGCCATGTTGTGCGCCGCCAGGTCGTTGAACTGCCAGTGCGATTGCAGGCGCCGCACTTCGTCGGCCAGGCTGCCGCCGCCGCACACCAGCGTCACGCGCCCTCCCCCCAGCTGCGCCAGCAGGTCCAGCCACTGCGGCAACACCGGGTCGGCACTCAGGCTGCCGCCGAGCTTGACGACCCACATCAGCGCAGCTCCATGTCGAGCAGCATCGCCACCGCCACGCTCGGCGCGCACACCTGCGCCCAGGCCGCCACCGCCGGTGCGGCACCGAGTGCCAGGCGGGCCAGGTCGCTGCCGTAGCGGCGGCACGCGCAGGCCGCGCCGTGCGCGGCGGCCAGCACGTCGGCCACCAGGAAGTCGCCGCACCCCGCACTGACGACGACGGCATCGGCCGACATCCGGTGCATCGCCATCACGCGCTGCAGCTGCGCGCCCAGTTCGTCCACCTGCGCGGCGCGCCAGTCCTGCGCGAACACCAGCCACTCGCCGTCGCAGGCATCGCGCGCATCCATGCCGATCATCCGCGCCAGCCGCTTGCGCGTGGCCGGCAGGTCCTTCGGCGCGTTGTCGGCGCTCGGGTACAGGTCGTGCGCCGGGTCCAGCTCGCCGGTCAGGCGGTACACGTCGGCCACGGTCGCGAAGTACTCGTTCATCACGTTGAGCCGCTCGCCGCGCCACGGGATCTGCCGCGCCAGCCCGCACAGCGGCGTGCGCACCACGCCCTGGTAGACGAGCTCGCCTGTCGCCAGGCGCTGCACGTCGCTGCGCGCCTGCGTGACGACCTGCCCATGCCTGAACGCGATGATGTCGGTGGTGGTGCTGCCGATGTCGAGCAGCACGCCGTCGCCCAGTTCGCGCGCCGCGTGCATCGCGGTGGCCAGCCAGTTGGCCGACGCGATGTGCTGCCACTGCGCGGCCACGCGT
>NZ_JBFUCB010000357.1:0-6274 GCF_056405435.1 Rhizobacter sp. P1_G5
AACACTTCATGTTCGGTGTCGAGCGGGATCAGCCGCTGCCGACGGACCGCCAGGAGCTGACGCGCATCGTCGCCGACCTGCAGCTGTTCACCGTGCACGCCTACGAGACCGCATCACGCATCCTCATCCCCACGGCCCAGGAGCCAGGGACGTCGCCACTCACGCCACGTGAAGTCGAAACCTTGCGCTGGACGATGGATGGCAAGACCGCATGGGAAGTCGGCAACATCCTCGGTATCAGTGAGCGAACTGCTGTACTGCATGTGAACAATGCAATGCACAAGCTTGGCTGCGTCAACAAGCATCAGGCCGTCTTGAAGGCCTTGCGCATGGGTCTGATTCGTTGAGTTTTGCACTGCCTGAACTTGGCGTGCAGCGATACCTGTAAGAGCTGACAGTTACCGCAAACGAGGGGGGCTGCTGCAATAGAGCCAGTGCACGAGTTGGCGTGCACGCAGCAAGCCAGGAGCTCCTCATGCAACAAGCAATCGCACTGATCCCCTCGACGCAATCGAACGACAACGCTCGTTTCGAAAACGAATCGAAGATCGTTCGCAATGAGCCCGTCGTTCTCGACAGCAAGTTGCTGCGTTTGATCAGCGGCGGCACCGACCAGCCGAACAAGACTTGGTGAGATTCCTGGACGCAAGTCCAGTCGTGTGTGTGTGACCGTAGTAAAAGTTGATCGAGCAGTGGTCGGGCGCTCCAAATTCCCGGGATCACTGCAACGAACTCAGCGGAGGAAGTAGTAAATCGAAGAGGAACCCGTGAGCGGCTGTCACCGCAGCGAGGTTCCCTCGAAGAGACAGGGGTGTCCCTGATCTCGTCAATGTCAGTCGTGCCAAGCCAGGTCTGTTGCGCTTTGAATTGTCGAAGTGACAACAGGCTTGGCCCGGCCGCCTCGGTCCCGAGGCCGGCCCTTCAAACCCCCACCAGATTCCGCGACGCAGCCATCGCAGTGGTATAGACCACCACCTGGTTCCGTCCATCGCGCTTCGCGGCGTAGCACGCCATGTCGGCGGCCTTGAGCACCGCCGCCGCATTCGCGAAGCTGGCGTCGACCTGCACGAGCCCGATGCTCGCGCCGACGCCGAGGCTGCGGCCTTCCCACTCCAGGCGATAGCCGTTGATCGCGGCCCTCAGGCTGTCTGCAATGGCCAGCGCGCGCTTGACCGGACAGTGCGGCAGCAACACCGCGAACTCGTCGCCGCCGAGGCGCGCCACCGTGTCCGACGGGCGCACCCGCTCCTGCAATTGCGATGCGACGTCACGCAGCAACGCGTCTCCCGCCGCATGCCCCGCCGTGTCGTTGACGGCCTTGAAGCGATCCAGGTCGATGAACAGTGCGCAGAACGGCTGCTCGCCGGCGCGCTGGGTCGCCTCTTCGAGGACCTGGTCGAATTGCACCCTGTTGGCCAGGCGCGTCATCGCGTCATGGGTGGCCGACCAGGACAGGCGCGCGTTGCGCTCATGCGCCTCGGTCACGTCCTCGATGATCCAGATGATGCCGGCGCGGCGGTCGCTGCCGGGCAGCAGGTTGCCGCGGATGTGCGCCCGGAACGTGCTGCCGTCGCGCCGCGCGAGCGGGCTCTCCGCCTCGTAGGCACCATCGGCGTCGAGCGCATCGCGCGACTGCTGGCTCAGCTGCTGGTGCTGCAGCTCGCTCGTGAAGATCAGCCGCGTGTCATGCCCGAGCAACTCGGCCTTGTCGCGTCCGAACAGCTCGCAGAAGTGCCGGCTCACCAGCTCGAAGCGCCCTTCGCGCGTGAGCGCGATGCCGGCATGCGCCGCATCGAGAACCGCCTGCAGCTGCACCAGCAGCCGGTGCGTCTCACGACCCCGCAGCACCCGCTGTTCGACGACGTGCTGGAACGCGCGCGACAGCGCCCCGATCTCCCCTTCACCGCGCGGCCAGTCGCCGCGGATGGCCGCCTCGTCATCGAGCAGGCTCATCGCCCTCGCATGCAGCTGGGAGATGGGCCGCGTGATGAACCAGGCCAGCAAGCCCGCGAGCAGCGCCGCCGCGAGCCCCACGATCGCGCCGACGCGCCACGCCGTGTCGCGTGCCGCGGCGAGCGACTGCATCGCGTCCGCCTCCGGTGTGACGTGAATCAGCATCCATTCCGCAGCGGGCACCCCGGCCAGCGCGACCAGGTAGCCATGGCCCAGCGAGGCCGCCCCCTCCACGTGGATCGTGCTGCCGTCGAGGGTCCAGCGCTCGAACTCCGCACTCAGCCCGACCTCGTCGCGCGCATGGCCCATGATCCGCTTCGGATCGGCATGCGCGAGGATCTGCCCGCTGCGATCGATGACGAGATCGCGCGAGTTGTCGCGGCCGGACGAGTCGCGCAGGAATGACAGCAGCCCTGTCTTGTCCAGGCGCAGCGCGCCACCGACGACGGCCGTGACCTGGCCATCGACCTGCCGCACCGGCACGGCGAAGATCAGGACGGCCGCATGGCTGATCGCGCTGACCAGCGGCCGTGAGACCACCGGCAGCTTCTCGCGCATCGCGCGCCGGAAGTATTCGCGGTCGGCCAGGTTCGGAAACTGGGTGCCCGGCACGCCCTTCTCGAGGCGCACCAGCAGATCCCCGTTCGGGGCCAGGATGAAAACGGAATCGAACAGCAGCCCCGCCGACGGCTTGTCGACCAGGAACTGCGTCAATGCCGGCCGGTCGCGCAGCATCTCGGGCCGCACCTGGCTCGCGACGCCCTGCAGCGCCGTCTGCAGCAGTTCGAGCTTGCTCGACAGCAGGTTGGCCGTGCGCTCGACGTCATTGGCGCTTTGCAGCAGCAGTTGCTGCCGCGAGCGGCTCTGCGTGGTCGACAGGACGAAGTGCGTCGTGACGGCCGTGGCGGCAACCGCAGTGACCACGCCGGCGGCAACGATCTTGAATTTGACCGAGGACGCAACCCGACGCAGCAGCTGACGAAACATCAAGACCATGGACAGCGGATCCAACCCACGGTGTCGGCGGCAACCCAGCGCCGCCCGACAAACCGTGCCCGCGGATGCTCCCACGCACCCCCAGGCGGCAAAACGCCGGGAAGCGGGTCGATCGCGGTGCAGTTCCGCCCTTGCCGGATCAGTCCGGCTTGATGCGCGCCCGCGTGATCACCGGCTTCCAGCGCGCCTGCTCCTGGGCGATGAACTGCGCGAACTGCGCCGGGGTGTTGCCGATCGCCTCGGCCGCATCGCCCTCCAGGCGCTCCTTGGCGGCCTGCGAACGTATCGCCTTCGCCGCCTCCACCGCGAGGCGGTCCGCATACGTTTGCGCGAGGCTGGATGGGGCCATCAACCCATACCACTGCGTCATCTCGAAGTTCGGAAACCCTTGCTCGGCCACGGTCGGCACGTCGGGCAGTTGCGCGAGGCGCTGCTTCGAGCCTGTCGCCAGGCAGCGCAGCTTGCCGGCCTTGATGAACTGCAGGATGGCCGGCGCGCCGACCGAGGCCGCATCGAGCCGCCCCGCCAGCAGGTCCGTCAGCTGGGGTCCGGTGCCGCGATAGGGAACATGGACGATGAACAGGTTGGCGACGGCCTTCAGGTACTCCATCGCCAGGTGCCCTGCACTGCCGTTGCCGGCCGAGCCGAAGTTCATTTGTCCCGGCTTGCTGCGCACCAGCGCGATGAACTCCTTCAGGGTCTTCGCCGGGACGTCCGGGTGAACGACGTAGAGGCTCGGCACCTTGGCCAGCAAGGTGATCGGGCGGAAATCCTTGACTGGGTCGTACGGCAGCTTGTCGTACATGAACGGGTTCACGGCGAGCGTACCGATGTGCCCCAGGATCAGCGTGTGCTGGTCGTCGGCGTGTGCCACGTCGGCCATCGCGATGTTGCCGCTGCCGCCCGGCTTGTTCTCGACGTAGACGGTCTGGCCAAGGCCTTTGCTCAGTTCGACAGCCGTTGAACGAGCCACGATCTCCGAGCTGCCGCCCGGTGCGAACGGCACGACGAAGCGGATCGACCTGGTCGGCCAGGCCGCGCCCTGCCCCCAGCCGATCGTGGGAAGGGAGCCTGCCGCCGCAGCGGCCAGCCAGTCGCGGCGGGTGATGGATGGGAATCGCATGTCGATGGCTCCGCGCAGTAGGGATGAACGAGTCTAGAGAGCCTCGGCGGCCGGGGCATTGGGGGTAGCCGCAGCGTCAAGGCGACGCGGGGCGGGTCTGGTGTTCAAGCTGGGTCAACCAGTGGATTGCGTGGATGGCATCCGCGCCGCACATCTCGGTGCTGGGCTGCAGCGAGCCGCAGACGGCCGGCCGCTCGGGGTGCCCGAAGATCCTGCAGCGCAGATCCGCGTCGAGCTGCACGCAGGGCACGCCCGCCGGCTTGCCATTCGGCATCCCGGGAATCGGCGTGCTGATCGACGGCGCGATGCAACACGCCCCACACGTCGGTCGGCACTTCAAACCCATGCTCATCGGTTGTTCCACGTGAAACCAAGGTGACGGAAAGCCGCCCCCCGCCTAAAATCCGACCTTCGCCGGCGTCCCTCACGCCCTGCGTTTGCAGCAGCCGACATTGCTGCCGTGACCCCAACCGGAGCCCCCATGTTGTTCCCCCATGATTTCGACGTGATTGTCGTCGGCGGCGGCCATGCCGGCACCGAGGCCGCGCTCGCCGCCGCACGCATGGGTTGCAGCACCTTGCTGCTGACGCACAACATCGAGACGCTGGGCCAGATGAGCTGCAACCCGTCGATCGGCGGCATCGGCAAGGGGCACCTGGTCAAGGAGGTCGATGCGCTCGGTGGTGCGATGGCGACCGCAACCGACGAAGCCGGCATCCAGTTCCGCATCCTCAATGGCTCGAAGGGCCCTGCGGTTCGCGCGACCCGCGCGCAGGCGGATCGCATCCTCTACAAGGCGGCCATTCGCCACCGGCTGGAGAACCAGCCGAACCTGACGCTGTTCCAGCAGGCGGTCGATGACCTGATCGTCGAGGGCGATCGCGTGGTCGGCGCTGTCACCCAGGTGGGCATCCGCTTCCGCGCCCGGGCCGTCGTGCTGACCGCCGGCACGTTCCTGGACGGGCGCATCCATGTCGGCCTGCAGAACCATGCGGGCGGCCGCGCCGGAGATCCGCCGGCAGTCTCGCTGTCGGCCCGGTTGAAAGAGCTGAAGTTGCCGCAGGGGCGCTTGAAGACCGGCACGCCGCCGCGGCTGGACGGCCGCTCGATCGATTTCTCGAAGCTGACCGAGCAGCCCGGCGACCTCGATCCGGTGCCGGTGTTCAGCTTCATGGGCCATGCCTCGCAGCATCCGCAGCAGTTGCCCTGCTGGATCACGCACACCAACGAGCGCACGCACGAGATCATCCGCAGCGGCTTTGACCGCAGCCCGATGTTCACCGGCGTCATCGAGGGCGTGGGGCCGCGCTACTGCCCGAGCATCGAAGACAAGGTCAACCGCTTCGCCGACAAGGACTCGCATCAGATCTTCCTGGAGCCCGAAGGCCTCACGACCCACGAGTTCTACCCGAACGGCATCAGTACCAGCCTGCCCTTCGACATCCAGCTCGCCGCGGTGCGCTCGATGCAAGGGCTGGAGAACGCGCACATCCTTCGGCCGGGCTATGCGATCGAGTACGACTACTTCGACCCGCGCGGCCTGAAGGCCAGCTTCGAGACCAAGGCCATCGGCGGCCTGTTCTTCGCGGGCCAGATCAACGGGACGACCGGCTACGAAGAAGCGGCGGCCCAGGGGCTGTTCGCCGGCATCAACGCCGCCCGCCAGGTGCGAGGGCAGGACGCCTGGACGCCTCGCCGCGACCAGGCCTACCTCGGCGTGCTGGTCGACGACCTGATCACGAAGGGCGTCACCGAGCCCTACCGCATGTTCACCAGCCGCGCCGAATTCCGGCTGCAGCTGCGCGAGGACAACGCCGACCTCCGGCTCACCGAGGCTGGCCGGGACATGGGCCTGGTGGACGACGCGCGCTGGGATGCGTTCAATCGCAAGCGCGATGCTGTTTCACGTGAAACCGAGCGCTTGCGCTCGACCTGGGTGCACCCCAACCTGCTGCCGGCCGCGGATGCCGAGCGGCTGCTGGGCAAAGCCATCGAGCACGAATACAGCCTGGCCGACCTGCTGCGTCGGCCCGGGGTGGATTTCGATGCAGTCGCTGCCGTCGCTTCCATCGCGAAGCCGGAGGCCGGTGTTTCGCGCCCGGCCCTTCATGCCGAACTGGGCCAGACGCTCGCCGACACCGTGATCGAGCAGGCCGAGATCAGCATCAAGTACGCCGGCTACATCACCAAGCAGAACGATGA
>NZ_JBFUCB010000358.1:0-6818 GCF_056405435.1 Rhizobacter sp. P1_G5
CCGCCACACCGCCCGACCTGTCCCGCCACGAGGTGTTCGACGTGCTGACGCACTCGCGCGCCCGGCTGCAGCGCAGCGCCGTGCTGGGCGACGGGCTGGCCGCCGCGGTGTGGCGCAACGCGGCCGATGCGACGCGCTACAGCCGGCCCTCTCACCACACGCTGTCGCTGTACCTGAGCGGCGGCCACGGCACCTGGCGGCACGAGGCGCCCGATCTGCGCGGCGAGCCGGGCCGGCTGTGCGTGATGCCGGCCGGCCACGAATCGCGCTGGGTGGTGGGCCGCGAGGAGCAGAGCTTCGTGCACCTGTACTTCGACGAGGCGCAGCTGGCGCCGCTGGCGGTGCGGCTGCTCGACCGCGAACCGCGCGAGGTGCAGGTGCCCGACCTGACCTTCGTGGCCGACGCCGGCGTGGCCGCTCCGCTTCATGCGCTGGCCCTGCTCGACTGGCACGACCCGCAGGCGCGGCTGCAGGCGAATGCGCTGGGACACGAGGCGTTGGCCGCGCTGCTGCTCGCACACGCCACGCGCGGCCACCGCGCGCCGCCGCGCGGCGGGCTGTCGGCCCACGTGCGCCGGCGGCTGGTCGACTGGACCGAGGCGCGGCTCGACCAGCCGCTGACGATCGGCGAGATGGCCGCCGTCGCCGCGCTCTCCGAGCATCACTTCGCGCGCATGTTCCGCRCCTCGTTCGGCATCGCGCCGCACGCCTGGGTGCTGTGGTTGCGCATCGAGCGGGCCAAGCAGCTGCTGCGGCATTCGGAGGCGCCACTCGACGAGGTGGCGCGGCAATGCGGGCTGGCGAGCGCGAGCCACCTGGTGAACCGGTTCCGGGCGCGAATGGGCGTCACGCCGGGACAGTTCCGGCAACTGTCCTAGAATCCGCTCGCTTGTCGGGGTGCCGAGGATGCGAATCCAAGGCTGAGAGGGCTTCAGTGCCTAACCCGTTGAACCTGATCGGGGTCATCCCCGCGTAGGAAACAGCACTCGGCCACCGGTCGCATCTGCTCACCGCAGGGCACGGTCTCCCAGGCAGGCACACCACCTCTGGAGACCGCATGGCCAAGCAARCATCCTCCGTCGACACCGACGAGCTCTCCCGCCGCATCACCCGCGCGCCGTTCGCCGGCTCGCGCAAGGTCTACCTCGACGGCAGCCGCCCCGACCTGCGCGTGCCGTTCCGCGAGATCGCGCTCTCCGACACGCTGGTGCAGCAGCCGCACGGCGAGCCGCTGCGCGAGCCGAACCCTCCGCTGCGCGTCTACGACCCCTCGGGCCCCTACACCGACCCGCAGGCCGCGATCGACATCACGCACGGCCTGCCGCCACTGCGCCGTGCGTGGATCGCCGACCGCGCCGATTCCGAAGCCCTGCCGCACATCAGCAGCGCCTACGGCCGCACCCGGCTCGACGACCCGGCGCTGGCCGCGCTGCGCATGGCCAACCCGCCGCTCCCGCGCCGCGCGAAGCCCGGCGCCAACGTCTCGCAGATGCACTACGCGCGCCGCGGCATCGTGACGCCCGAGATGGAGTTCATCGCACTGCGCGAGAACCTGGTGAAGGCCCAGCTGCGCGAGCGCCTCGCGACCGAGCGCCTGCCGCAGCGCGGCCACCCGTTCGGCGCGGCGCTCGTGCACGACATCACGCCCGAGTTCGTGCGCAGCGAGGTGGCGCGCGGCCGCGCGGTGATCCCCTGCAACATCAACCACCCCGAGAGCGAGCCGATGGTGATCGGCCGCAACTTCCTGGTGAAGGTCAACGCCAACATCGGCAACTCGGCAGTGACCTCGGGCATCGAGGAGGAAGTCGACAAGCTGGTGTGGGCGATCCGCTGGGGCGCCGACACGGTGATGGACCTGTCGACCGGCGAGAACATCCACGAGACGCGCGAGTGGATCCTGCGCAACTCGCCGGTGCCGATCGGCACGGTGCCGATCTACCAGGCGCTGGAGAAGGTGAACGGCCGCGCCGAGGAACTCACCTGGGAGCTGTTCCGCGACACGCTGATCGAGCAGGCCGAACAGGGCGTCGACTACTTCACCATCCACGCCGGCGTGCGGCTCGCGCACGTGCCGCTCACCGCGAACCGCCTGACCGGCATCGTCTCGCGCGGCGGCTCGATCATGGCCAAGTGGTGCCTGTCGCACCACCGCGAGAGCTTCCTGTACGAACGCTTCGGCGAGATCTGCGAGATCATGAAGGCGTACGACGTCTGCTTCTCGCTCGGCGACGGCCTGCGCCCCGGCTCGATCGCCGATGCGAACGACGAGGCGCAGTTCGCCGAGCTGCACACGCTGGGCGAGCTGACGCAGGTGGCCTGGCAGCACGACGTGCAGGTGATGATCGAAGGCCCCGGCCATGTGCCGCTGCAGCTGGTGCAGGAGAACGTCGACAAGCAGCTGGCGGCGTGCGCCGAGGCGCCGTTCTACACGCTCGGCCCGCTGATCACCGACATCTCGCCCGGCTACGACCACATCGCGTCGGCGATGGGTGCGGCCAACATCGGCTGGTACGGCACCGCGATGCTGTGCTACGTGACGCCGAAGGAGCACCTGGGCCTGCCGAACCGCGACGACGTGAAGCAGGGCCTGATCGCCTACAAGATCGCCGCGCACGCGGCCGACCTGGCGAAGGGCTTCCCCGGCGCGCAGATGTGGGACAACGCGGTGTCGAAGGCGCGCTTCGAGTTCCGCTGGGAGGACCAGTTCCGCCTCGCGATCGACCCCGACACCGCGATGGCCTACCACGACGAGACGCTGCCGAAGGAGAACGCGAAGGTCGCGCACTTCTGCTCGATGTGCGGCCCGAAGTTCTGCTCGATGAAGATCAGCCAGGAGGTGCGGGCCTTCGCGCAGCGCGACGCGGCGGCGAAGCCGGTGATCGAGATCCGCCAGGCGCTGGACGGCAAGGCCGAGGAGTTCCGCGCGCACGGCGGCGAACTTTATCTCTGACATGCGCGTGGACAACGGCAGCGACAGCGATGTGCTGATCGCCGGCGCGGGGCTGGCCGGCCGGCTGTGCGCGTGGCGTTTTGCGCGCGCCGGGCGGCAGGTGCGGCTGTTCGACGCGGCGCGGCGCGACRATGCGCGCTCGGCCAGCGCGGTGGCCGCGGCGATGCTGTCGCCGCTGGCCGAGCTGGCCGTGGCCGATGCGCAGGTGCATGCGCTCGCGCAGCAGGCGATGGCGCTGTGGCCCGACTGGCTGCTCGCGCTGCAGGCCGACAGCGGACGGCCGGTGTACTTCCGCCGCGCCGGCACGCTGGTGCTCGCGCATGCGGCCGATGGCGGCAGCCTCGATCACTTCGAGCGGGTGCTGCGGCACAAGCTGGCGCCGGCGGAGCAGCACGCGATCCAGGCGCTCGATGCGGCCGGCGTCGCCGAGCATGAGCCTGCGCTCGCCGGCCGCTTCAACCGCGGCCTGTTGCTGGCCGGCGAAGGGCAGCTCGCCAACGACGAACTGCTGCTCGCGCTGGCGCGTGCGCTGGACCGCTTCCGCGTGCACTGGCACGAGGACGAGCCGGTGCAGCAGCTGCACGCCGGCGGGCTGCGCACCGCGCAGGGCGAGTTCCGCGCGCCGCTGGTGATCGACGCACGCGGCCTCGGCGCGCGCGCCGACTGGCCGGGGCTGCGCGGCGTGCGCGGCGAGATCCTCAGCGTCGAGTGCGAGGGCATCGCGCTGCAGCGGCCGGTGCGGCTGATGCACCCGCGCTACCAGCTCTACGTGGCACCGCGGCCGAAGCAGCGCTTCGTCGTCGGCGCGACCGAGCTCGAATCGGAAGACGCCGGCCCGCCCAGCCTGCGCTCGGTGCTGGAGCTGGGCAGCGCGCTGTACAGCCTGCACCCGGCGTTCGCCGAGGCGCGGGTGCTGCGCATCGATGCGGCGCTGCGCCCGGCGCTCGACGACCACCGGCCGCAACTGCGCCGGCACGACGGCGTCTGGCAGCTCAATGGGCTGTACCGCCACGGCTACCTGTGCGCACCCGCGCTGGTGGACCAACTGCTTCAGGAGACGATGCCATGAGTGACCTGACGACCGAGGTGTCGATGAACGGCCGCGCGCTGCAGACGCCGGCCGTCACCCTCGCGGAACTGCTGCAGCAGCAGGGCTACGACGCGCAGGCCGCGATGGCGTGCGCGATCAACCGGCAGTTCGTGCCGCGTGCGCAGTGGCCGCTGCAGAGGCTGCAGCCCGGCGACCGCATCGACGTGATCGCACCCGTGACCGGAGGCTGACATGACTTCATGGACCCTCGCTGGTACCCCGCTGGCGAGCCRCCTGCTGCTCGGCACCGCGCACTACCCGTCGCCGCAGGTGCTGGCCGATGCGGTGCAGGCGAGCGGCACGCAGGTGCTGACCGTCGGCCTGCGCCGCTTGCAGCCGGAGTACGGCGGCGGCAACGCGTTCTGGCAACGCGTGCGCGCGCTCGGCTGCCACGTGCTGCCGAACACCGCCGGCTGCCACGACGCGCAGGAGGCGATCACGCTCGCGCAGATGGCGCGCGAGCTGTTCGACACGCCGTGGATCAAGCTCGAGGTGATCGGCGACGACTACACGCTGCAACCCGACCCGTTCGGCACGCTCGAGGCCGCGCGCGTGCTGGTGCGCGAGGGCTTCCAGGTGCTCGCCTACACCACCGACGACCTGGTGCTCGCGCAGCGCCTGCACGAGGCCGGCTGCGCCGCGGTGATGCCGTGGGCCGCGCCGATCGGCACCGGGCGGGGGCCGCAGAACCCGTATGCGCTGCAGACGCTGCGCGCGCGGCTGCCCGATGCGGTGCTGATCGTCGATGCCGGGCTCGGCCGGCCGTCGCACGCGGCGCAGGTGATGGAGATGGGCTTCGATGCGGTGCTGCTGAACACCGCGGTCGCGCAGGCCGGCGACCCGGTGCGCATGGCGCGCGCGTTCGCGCAGGCGGTCGACGCGGGGCGGCTGGCGTTCGAGGCCACGCCGATGGGCGAACGGCAGACGGCGCAGGCCTCGACACCGACGCTCGGCATGCCGTTCTGGCACCAGGCTTGAAGGACACGACGATGCGACCCTTGTTGACGATCGCCGGGCACGACCCGGTGCATGGCGCCGGCATCACCGCCGACCTCGCGACCTGGCAGGCGATGGGCCTCGCCGGCAGCAGTGTCGTGACGGCCTTGACGGTGCAGGACAGCCGCGGCCTGGGCGCGCTGCAACCGGTCCCGGCCAAGTGGGTGCGCGACGCGTTGCAGGCGCTGCTGCGCGATGGCGAGCCGGCGGCCATCAAGCTCGGCATGCTGGGTTCGCTGGAGGTGCTGCGCGAGGTGCATGAGTTCGTGGCAGCGCGCCGCTGCCCGGTCGTGCTCGATCCGGTGCTCGGCGCGTCGAACGGACACAGCAGCCACGATGCGGACGAACGCGCGTGGCTCGACGCGGTGCGTGCGCTCGCGCGCGAGGCCGACGTGATCACGCCGAACCTGCCGGAAGCGCAGCGGCTCGGCGTGCTCGACGGTCCGGCGGCCGTGGTGCTGAAAGGCGGGCATGCGGAGGGCGACCGCAGCATCGACGAGGTGATGGCCGGCGCGCGACGCGCATCGCTGTCGTCACCGCGCCTGGCCGGCTCGGCGCACGGCAGCGGCTGCGTGTTCTCGGCCGCGCTGGCCGGCGCGCTCGCGCAGGGCTGGGGCGTGTTCGATGCCGCCTGTGTCGCGAAGCTGCGCGTGACGGCCGGCCTCGCGCAGGCGCTCGAGGTCGGCCCGGGCAGACCGAACACGAACGCGGCGGCACTGGCCGACAGCACGCACCTGCCCGACTTCCGCTGGGCTGATGACGGGGCCATGCCGGCAGCCGCCTTCGCGCCGTTGAGCGGGCCGCTCGGCTTCTACGCGGTGCTGCCCGATGCCGACTGGATCGAGCGCGCGCTCGCGATGGGCGTGCGCACGCTGCAGTTGCGCCTGAAGGCAGGCAGCCTGCCGCAGGCCGAGCTGACGGCGCAGCTGCGCGCGGCGGTGAGAGCGGCGCGCGAGGTGCCGGGCGCGCAGCTCTTCATCAACGACCACTGGCGCGAGGCGCTCGACCTCGGCGCCTACGGCCTGCACCTCGGCCAGGAGGACATCGGCACGGCCGATCTCGGCGCGATCCAGGCTGCAGGTCTGCGCGTGGGCGTCAGCTCGCACACGCCGCTGGAGATGTGCCGCGCGCAGGCGCTGCGGCCGTCGTACATCGCGATCGGGCCGGTCTACCCGACGACGCTGAAGGCGATGGCCTATGAGCCGGTCGGGCCGGAGCGGCTGGCGCAATGGGGCCGCCTGCGCGACCTGATCGGCGAAGGCAGCGGCCTCGACCGGCTTGTCGCCGACGAACAACTGGCCCTGCGCATCGATCGCCACCGCGATGAAATCCGGCGTCTCGCTCGGCGTCGCGGCCTCGGCGCGCGGCAGGTCGAGCTTGAGGCTGCTGCTCATCAGCGGCGCGGTGATCATGAAGATCACCAGCAGCACCAGCATCACGTCGATCAGCGGCGTCATGTTGATGTCGCTCATCGGCGTCGGCCCGGCGGTGCGTTCGAGGCGACCGAAGGCCATGGCCGGTCCTCCGCTCAGGCCTGCGCGGCAGCGACGGCCACGGCGGCGTCGCGGCTGTGGTCGATCATCATCTCGCGCAGGTCGTGCGCGAAGCCCTCGAGCTCGGCCTCGCAGGCGCCGACGCGCTTGCCGAACACGTTGTAGGCCAGCACCGCGGGGATCGCGACCGCCAGGCCCGCGGCCGTCATCACCAGCGCCTCGCCGACCGGGCCCGACACCTTCTCGATCGTGATCGAGCCCCCCGCCGAGATGCTCAACAGCGCGTGGT
>NZ_JBFUCB010000359.1:0-6257 GCF_056405435.1 Rhizobacter sp. P1_G5
ATGTGCGTCGACGGTTCGCTGCCGACCGGCTCGTACAGGACGCCATCGCGGCAGACGACGGCCAGCTTGTTCTGCGCACCCGCCAGCGACATGCGCTTGGGTGCACTCGCACTCAGCGGAACGCGTTCGATGTTGCGAATGCGTTCGCGCAGCACGTCGTCGGGGAGTTGCTGCAGGCGGCCGCTTGCGGAAGGCGGTGTGCCGGGAGGGAGCAGCACCAGCGAGCCCGCCGATTCGGCCCCGAGGTATTCCAGCAGGGCGAACGCGTCGTCGCCCTTCAGCTTCGCGGCCTTTGTGAGCGTCTCGCGCAGCTTTTCTTCCGGCAGCAGGTTGTCGAAGTACCACTGGACGGCGCGATCGGACGCGCCGTCGAGGTGCTTGCGTCGAGCGCGGGGAAGGCCGGGCGCGAGGTCGAATGCGAGCGGATCGCTGACCCAGTTTTCGGCGTACTCGAAGCGCCAGATGTTGTTCTCGTCCGTGATGACGCCGACCTCGGTGTCATTCAGCCATGCAACGAGTTGACGCATGCGCTCAGGCCTTCGGCTTGCGAGTGGCGCGGGGCTTCAGCGGTCTCAGGCCGCCCTGGGCCTGGAGGGTCTCGAGGTGCGGCAAGGCAGAGGAGGGGATCTCGGCGCTCACCTCCACACCCAGGTCCTTCAGGACCTTGAGCGCCAGGCCGATCTGCAGCGTCGGCTTGCCGTGCTCCAGATCGGCGGCGAACTGCTTGCTGACGCCCGCGAGTCCGGCGAAGTCATCGATGCGCACGTTCGACACCCGGCGCATCGCACGGACGACGAGTCCGAGATCGGTCGGGGACGAGATCTTGACCTTCATCAACAATTCCTGCGTTTGCAGGAATACTACGAGAATCTGTCTGGTTGCGTCAATCATTCCTGCGTTTGCAGGAATATTTCGCTTCAGCTCCGATGGTTGCGAAAAATACCTGCGACCGCAGGAATACGCTCACCCCTTCAACCAGGCAATCAACTCCCCATCGATCAACTGCTCGTTCAACTCCTCGTCCGACTGCGCAACGAACTTGCGCAGGTTGCGGATCGCCTTGAAGCCGGTGTTGCCGAACTGGTCGCCGATGCGCTCGAGGAACGGGAAGGTCGAGCCCTGGTTGGAGATGCCGAGGAACAGGAAATAGACCTGGTCCTGCCGCTGCTCCGATTCGCGCAGTACGCGCATCGTGCGCTCCTTGTCGGCGTTGTCGCCGTCGGTCGCGACGATCACCAGCGAACGCTTCTTCGCGACCGGGATGATCTCGTCCTTCTGCCCCATCAAGCGACCGAAGAAGCCCGCCTTCTTCTCGATCGGGCCGGCCCAGCCGAAGTGCTTCAGCATGCGCTCCAGCAGGTGCGAGTAGTCGGTGCCGCCGTTCCAGCCCGGCACCTTCGCGATGATGTTGTTCGCGACGTAGCCGTCGTAGTTGCYCGCGTCGACCGAGCCCACGTCGTGCACGCCGTTCGCACCGGACGAGAAGGTGAAGACATCGACCTTCCTGTCCGGATCGAACGCCAGGCCCCAGGGCACCAGCCGCGTCAGCAGCTGGTCGGTGATGCCGGCGCGGTGCTCGTCCTCGAACGAGCCGGAGACGTCCAGGCCGAAGCCGACCTCCAGTGCCGGTGGTTTCGTGACGCCGGCCTTCTCCAGGCTCAGGACCAGCGTGCGGGCGGACTTCTCAAGGTTCAGGGTCAGGGCCATCAGAGGGCTCGCTTCAGGGTTTGCAGAAGGTCGTGGAGTTTCTCGGCCGCGAGGAAGCGCTGCGTCTCGCTGGGCCGCGAGGCCAGGCCGGCCAGCTGCGCGTGGACCGCGGGCAGCTTCAGCAGCACGCCGTCCTGCACCCAGGTCATCAGCTCTTGCAGGCGGCTCGCGTCCTGCTCCAGGTGCAGGCGGTGCTCCTGGAGCATCGCCTGCGATCCGGTCAGCGACGTGATGCGGGCCAGCAGCAGCCCGCCCGTCTCGGGGCCGACGTGGTCGAGCAGGTATTCGGCGGCCAGCGCGCTCGCTTCCAGCCGCTGGCCACAGGCCTGCACCGGTTGCTGCAGCAGGCCGATTGCCTGCAGCTGATCGGACAGCGCCGCGCGCGAGGCGCCGAGCAGCGCCTCGAGCTGCGTGACCTCGGCTTCGTGCCCCGCCCAGACGGCCGCGGCCGGCTTGCGGAAGAAGCCGCCGTCCAGCGCTTCGAGCACGTCCGACAGCAGCTCGTGCAGCCGGCGCAGGTGCTGCGGCACGCTGCGCGTCGTGGCCTCTTGCGCGAGCTGCAGGCGCTGGCGGATCAGCGCGGCGAGTTCTTCCTGCTCCGGCATGCCGAAGCGCAGCCAGCCGGTGGCATCGAGGCTTTGCGCATGCACGCCCGCCAGCACGCCCTGCGTGCGCTGCAGCGCGGCGGTGTCGACATGAGGGAAGCGGCGCACCAGCTCGGCCAGCGGCACCTCGACCGGCTTGCGCTGCACGCCGGGCAACGCGGAGGCCGCGAAGACCGGCGGCGCGACGACCGGGCTCGCAGGCACCGAGGGCATCGCCGTGACGGGCCGCGCGGCGCCCGGCAACACCGTCGGCTTGACGGGCTCAGGCACGCCCGCCCCACCGATCACGGTGACCTTGATGTTCATGCCTCAGGCGACATTTCAGGAGAAGTGGCCCAGCACCTGGTTGAAGTCGCTGTTGAAGCCGACGCCGACGCCGACGAAGGACGAGCCCGAGGCCTCGACCATGATCGAGCCCATCTGCACGCCGACGAACTCGCCGAACTGGTCGGACAGGCTCACGTTCAGCAGCTCCTTGCCGAGCGCGTTCTCGACGACGACACGCGCGTTGCGCACGGTGCGGAAGCTCCGACCGGAGCCTTGCGGATGGATCATCGCGACCAGCGGGATCTCGATCACGCCGGCCGCCGGCGGGGCCAGGCGATCGGGCTGGATCGACACCCACTCGTCGTCGCCGGTGGCCAGGCCGTCGGTCGCGTCGGGGCTGTGGACCAGCGCGCCGCCGTGCACCGAGAAGGTCTTGTCGGCATTCAGCGGCAGCGTGCCGGTGGCCTGGCCGCGGATCGTGCGCTGCACGTTGTAGGTCGACAGGATGTCGCCGAAGTCGGACACCTTCGCGCCGCCGCCGGTGTTCACGGCCACCAGCGCGTGCAGGTCGATGTCGGTGTCGCCGTCCCAGGCCAGCCGCACCTTGAAGCGCTCGCCCTTGTCGAGCGACAGCGACAGCTTCGGGGCGGCATCGCCGGGCTTGGTCAGGTTCAGCTTGAGCGAGGGTGCGGTCATGGTGGCTCGTGGTGGTCAGCGGGTGTAGGTTTGGGCGGCGACGGTGGCAGCGGGGTTCATCTGCCTGCCGAGGCTCAGCATGTCCTGCCGGGCCTGCGCCATCAGCGCGCGGGCCTCGTCGAACTTGCGCTGGTTGGTGTCGCGTGAAGCATCGACCAGYGCGACCAGGCTCTGCGTGTCGGCCACCACCGACTGCAGCTGCTGCGCCTGCGCCAGCCGGTTGTTGCCCGGCGCGGTGGCGGCGGTCTCGACGACATCCTTCATCAGCTGGCTGCGCACATGGTTCAGGTTGCGATCGAGGTCGGCGCCCTGCTGGCCCAGGCGCTGCAGGTCCTGCACCATGCGCGCGCCGTGGATGGTCAGCAGCGTCATCTTGATGCTCGCGAAGCGCGAGGCCATCGTCGTCGCCAGCTCCTGCAGCGTCGCGACGCCGGCGTTCTGCAGCTGGCGGATCACGAGCTGGTCGGCCGGCAGCTTGGTCAGCGTGGCCTCGACGGCCAGCGCGCGCGATTCGAGCGACTGCAGCTTGTCGCGCACGTCGTGGCCGCGCTGCGGATCGCCGGCCAGCTCGGGCTCCATGGCGGCCACCTCGGTGCGTGCCTTGGCCAGCACGCTGTTCAGGAAGACGGCATCTTCGGCGAACGCGACGAAGCTCTTGCGGTACTCGGCCTTCACGGTGTCGAGGTGGCGCAGCTCCTCGTTGAGGCGGGTCATCTCGACGCGCAGCCTGGTTTCCATCGTGCCGATCAGATCGGACAGCGCCTTCGACCGGCCCGACGCGATGCGCGCCGCCTCTTCATAGGCCCGGTTGGCGGCCTGGCGCAGCGACTTCGGGTTGAAGATGCCGAGGATGCGGGCCAGCAGAGACGGCCGCGCGTTCAGGATGCGGTTGGCCAGCTCGGGCAGGTTCTCGTCCTGCACATGCTGGTTCAGCGATGCGACCAGCGTGAACAGCTGCGGCGAGGTGGCCTTGTCGATGCGCGAGAGAAAGCCGTCGAGCGTGCGGTTCAGCGCCAGCTCGGGCTCCACGCCCAGCGCCGCGATGTCGTGCTGCGAGATCTCGGCGAACTTGAAGGCGTCGACCCGGGCCAGCAGGCTGTCCTGCTGCTGCGGCGACAACGCCAGTGGAAAGTTCTGCGGCAGGCTCAGCTGCGGGTTCGTCGCCAGCGACGCCGGCGAGGTGGCCACGAGGGCGTTGGGGTCGGTCATGGGCGCCATTCTCATACAAGCGGTGCGGATGTAGGAGCACACCTACGGGGGAACCCCGCCTTCTCCGATGTCCCTCGCGCACAGGAGTCGCAGGATGGGAGCCCTGTTCCTGATCGAGCCTGAAAGGAGTTCCTCATGCCGACACCGCAGAAGACACTGATCGACCTGGAGAAGAAGTTCTGGCAGTCGATGGTGAACCAGGACACCGATACCGCGCTCGCGATGCTCAGCGAGCCTTCGCTGATGGTCAGCTCGCATGGCGCGATGAAATTCGACCACGCGGCCTATCGCAAGATGGCGGAGCAGGGCAACATGGTGGTCACCTCGTTCGAGCTGAGCGACGTGGAGGTGGTGTTCCCGAACGACGCGATGGCGATCGTGACCTACCGCGTCAAGCAGGACGTCGCGCCGCGCGGCGAGAGCAAGGCCACGCAGCAGGTGATGAACGACTCGTCGACCTGGGTGAAGAACGGCAGCGGCTGGCAGTGCGTGATGCACACCGAGACGCCGGCCGAGGCGGCGCCGACGAAGCACTGATGGCGCTCACGCGAGCGGCCCCGCGAGGGCCGTTCGCATGCAGGCGCTTGCGCTCAATCCGTCGGGCGTTTGTGCGCGGCCGACACGCGCAGGCCGACGAGGGCCGCCTGACGAAGGCCGAAATGAAGGATGCAGCCCAGAATTCGAGGATGAAATAGTGCGCCGCGCAAGGGATGCCGATGACCAGGGCGAAGAAGAGCAAGGCGATGGGTCTCAAGGGCGGCGCTCGCAGGTGAGAGGCCGGTGATTCCCGGCCGGCAGCGATTCTCGCAGAGCGCCTCTACACTTTCGCGCATGAACCTGAACATCGTCGTCTATTCGAAATCGGCCTGCCCGCAATGCGACTCGGCCAAGATGCTGCTGAGCTCCCGCGCGCTGGAGTTCAAGGAGATCCGCATCGATGACGAGGCCGAGCGCCTGGCGTTCTTCGAGAAGTGCGGGCCGTCGGTGCGGCAGATGCCGCAGGTCTTCATCAACGACCAGCGGGTCGGCGGGCTGACGGGGCTGCAGGCGGCGCTGGCGCAGCTCGGGCGGTGAGCGGCGATGCCGCCGCCCGGTCTCACATCCGCTCCCCCGGCAGCCGGCTCGCCTGCTCCACCCACGCGATGAACCGGGCCTCGTCCAAGGGCTCGTCCTCGCGGATGTGCAGGTAGCGCGTGTCCTTGCTCTTCGATTCGACCGGCGGCATGGGTTCCAGACGGGCGCCGCGGAAGAACGCCACCTTCACGTAGTTCGTGAACACGTGGAAGCTGAGGAACCAGCCCTGGCCCTCGATGCCATAGAAGGGGGAGTTCCACTTCACCGCCTTGTGCACGGCCGGCACCGCGCGAACGACCAGCTCGTCGATGCGGCGCCCCACGTCGCGCTTCCAACCCGGCATCGCGGCGATGAAGGCCTGCACGGGGGCATCGCCCTCTCCCTTCGGGATCTGCGGATTGCCGCCGGCCAGCAGGACAGGTGCGTTCATGGCCGTGAACCTTACCGGAAACTGCACCGCTGCGGAAAGTGACCACCCCATGAAAGAGGCCGCCCCGAAGGGCGGCCTGATGGGCCGTGCCGGGCTGGATCCGCCCCGGCGCCGGCTCGCGTTACAGCGAACCCAGGAAGGCCAGCAGGGCTTCCCGGTCGGTCTTGCTCAGCGCGATGAAGCGATCGCGGCTGGCCTTGCCTTCACCGCCGTGCCACACGATGGCTTCGGTCAGCGTGCGGGCGCGGCTGTCGTGCAGGTAGCCGACC
>NZ_JBFUCB010000360.1:0-6221 GCF_056405435.1 Rhizobacter sp. P1_G5
ACCCCAGCCGCCGTCGGCGACCTCTTCGACCAGCACCATCGAGAAGGGCCGGGCCTTCTCGCCGAAGTACTCGACGAACATGGCCGTGGTGCGGTGGATGATTTCTTCCTTGCGGGCGTGGTCGACGGTGCCCTCGGGGAACTTGAAATTGGCGAATGGCATGGGGTTCTCCTGTGGAGTGCAATGAAGGTGAAGGCATTCTTGTTGTTATCGAATGACGGATAAATGCCGCGCGGAAGCCATGTGAATTCCGCCATCGATAACAATCGGCGCATGGATCGCCTCGACACCCTGCTGCTGTTCACCCGCATCGTGGAGACCGGCAGCTTCAGCCGCGCCGCGGAGATGCTGGACATTCCGCGGCCCTCCGCCACCAACGCGATCAAGGAACTGGAGGGCCGGCTGGGGGTGCGGCTGCTCGATCGCACGACGCGCCAGGTGCGCCCCACCCACGACGGATCGGCCTACTACGAACGCTGCGTGCATGTGCTGTCGGAACTGGACGATGCCGAGGCCTCGCTCAAGCACGTGGCGGCCAACCCGCGTGGCACGCTGCGCGTGGACCTGCACGGCACCCATGCGATGCTGATCGTGCTGCCGCAGATCAACGACTTCCGCAGCCGCTATCCCGACATCGACCTCGTCATCAGCAGCGGCGACCGGCTGGTGGATCTCGTGCGCGAGGGCGTGGACTGCGTCGTGCGTGCCGGCCAGCTGCGCGATTCCAGCCTCATCGCGCGCCGGCTTGCCGTGCTGCCGCAAGTGCTGTGTGCCAGCCCCGACTACCTGGCCCGCTTCGGCACGCCCGGTCATCCCGACGAACTGGCCGACCACCAGATGGTGCGATTCTTCTCGAGCACCGGTGGCATCGACTATCCGCTGACGCTGCTGGTCGACGGCGTGGCCAGGGATTTCTCGCTGCGTGGCTGGGTCAGCGTCAACGATGCCGAGAACTACGCGCTGTGTGCCAGGCGCGGCTGCGGCATCGTTCAACTGCCGCGCTTCCATGTGGACGAGGATCTGAAGTCGGGTCGCCTGGTGGAGCTGCTGCACGAGTGGCCCAGCCCGTCGATGCCGCTGTCGGCGCTCTATCCCTACCGGCGCCAGCTCTCGCCGCGGGTGCGGGTGTTCGTCGATTGGCTGGCGCAGCTTTATGAGCGTGCGTTTCCGGCCTGATCCGCGCTGGAAACCAGGCTGGCAACGCAGCCGGCTCTGCGCGGCCATTCCTCCCCCGCATCAGGGGAGGTTCAACTGCATCGCCGTGGAGTACACCGGGGCTCCAGCGCCCGCAAGGAGCCTCCATGAGCACCGACTTTCGCGCCCAGATCATCGCCCCGGCAGCGGCCTATGGGCAGGGCGACACCGGCCTGTTCCCGTTCGACCTGTTCGATCGCCAGTGCCTGGCGCAGGGCGATTCGTGGTTCTCGATCGGCTCGATTCCGCCGGGGCTCACGAGCAACGTGCTGGCCGAGCTGTGGCTTTCGCAGGCGGCGGTGATCGTCAATTGCGCGCGGCCGAGCAAGACGCTCGCGCACATGGCCGACGCGCTGTCGGAGACGATGTTCCTGCGGTTGCTGCGCGGGCCGTCGTCGTTCCAGTGGGATGCGATCCTGCTGTCGGGCGGCGGCAACGACCTGATCGATGCCGCGTCGGTCGGCCCCGATGCGCCGCGCGACCGGCGGCTGCTGCTGCGCGCCGACGAGCGCGCGGCCGTGCCGGCCGATGCGGCGGGCTACCTCAGCGAGGACGGCTGGCACACCTTCGAGCAGCACCTGGGCGAGGTCTTCGCGTGGTTCATCGCCGAACGCGCCTCGGGGCAGAACTGGCACACGCCGACGGTGCTGCACAACTACGCGCCGATCATGCCGAGGCCGAGTGGCGCGGGCTTTGTCAGCGGGCCGTGGCTGCAGCCGGCGCTGGTGGCCTTCGGTGTTCCGATCGACGACTGGGGCGATGTGGCGGCCGAGTTGATGGCGCGGCTGGATCGGTTGCTGCGCGGTCTGGTGGATGAGCACCTGGCGGCGGACCCGGCCGATACGCTGGTGATCGTCGACACGCAGTCGGCGGGGTTGGTGCTGGCGGAGCCGACGGCCGAAGGGGTGTCGGGGGACTGGCAGAACGAGATCCACCCGACGCGGGAGGGCTACAAGAAGCTGGGTGTCGCCTGGCGGGCGGTGCTGGATGGGTTGCTGTAGTTGCAGAGCCTGCGCTGGGTGCGGCTCAGGGCAGCTCGAACTCCTTGAGATCGCTCCACAGATACGACAGGTAGGCCTCGCGCACACCGGGCATCCGGCAGGCCTCCAGCAGCCCGGCGCACTGGTTTCGTGCCGAGATGTTGGCGGCCAGCCAATCGTCGATGGGCGCGCCGGCGGCCTGCGCGAGCAGGCCGGGCAGGAACACGAGGTCGAGGGCGCGCGGCGCCTGCGACGGCGCCCGCTCGGGCCGGTTGCTCGAGACCTCGTACCAGGTCTGGTACCTGGCCGGCACCGCGCCGGTCTCCGTCGGCAGCGACTGCATGCGATCCCGCAGCGTGATCGCGTTGGCGAACGGCGGCTGATGGTCTCCGAACCAGGCGAGTACCGCGGGCCTTTGCGCATTGCCGAGAACCGCTTCGCGCGTGAGTTTCAGCTCGCGAGCGAACTCCCGGCTGCGCCACACGTAGTCGGCGACGCTGCGGGCTTCGTCTGCGGACGTGAACTCCCTCGCTGCTTCGGCGCGAAGCCCGGCCGGCACCCGTTCCATCTCGACGCCATGCTCCGCGTGGTTGAAGATCGTGAGCGCGAACAGGAACACCGGTTGATCGCGCTGGCGCTGGCTCGCCAGCACACGCCGGGCGGCTTCATGCACCAGCGCATCCGGCGTGCCCCAGGCCTCGGGCAGGCCCAGCTCGGCGGCGTCGAGGAATTCGTCGAAGCCGTAGCCGGCGTACGCGATGCGGCCGTTCATCATGCCGCCGCGCGTCGGGTACAGCGCGACGGTGCGATAGCCGGCCGCCTTCAGCGAGCGCACGAAGGAGCGGTGGACGTGCGGCGCGACGCTGAACGATGCGAACTCGCCCGCGGGCCCGAACGCGTCGTGGGGAACACCGGTCGCGAACGCGAACTCCGACAGCCAGGTGCTGCCGCCGAAGACATGCACCTGCAGCGGCCCRTGCGCGATCGTGCTGCTGGCGGCGGCGAAGGCATCCATGCCGCACAGCGATGCGGAGCAGCCGGCCAGGGTCGCCGGATTGAATTGGCTCTCCTGCAGGAAGACGACGATGTCGGCTGGCCTGGGATGAGGCTCGGCGGAGAGCAGCTTGAGACTCTCGCGCTGGAACGCCGTGGTGTCGGCGCTCTCCACGCCCCACCGGGGGTCGAGGGAGGCCGTCGCGAAGAAGCCGAGGGCCGGCCGTTCGTCCAGGCCTGCGCCGACGAACCAGGCGCCTGCGGCTTTCAGGTTCGACACCTCTTTCGCGACGAGGACGCCGCTGTAGGTGACGAGGAGCGCGGCCAGTGCCGCAGCCGTTGTCGCAGCCGACCGGCCCGGATGGCGGCCCGGGGGATTCCACTGCCAGGCCATCACGCAGCCGACGATCGCCAGACCCACGGCAGCCCCTGCGTACACCACCAGTGTGGGCTGGGTCCCCAGCACACCAACGTTGTCTGCGAACTGCCGGAAGAAGAAGCGGACGTCTTGCCACGTCAGCGGTGTGCCAGCGAACTGCTGCTTGAGGCGGATGGCCACCAGCAGCAGCGCGGCCACCGTGCTCCCGGCCACGGCCGCGAAGCGTGGCCGCTGCGTGAGCAGGTAGACGACCAGGCAAGCCACCAGCAAGGCGTGCGAGCCGACTTCAGGATCGACCCAGCGACCGGCGAGCGGCRGCAGGGCCAGCACGACGGCATCGGCAAGCCGCCGCCGGCCGATCAAGGCCACCAGGGCGGAGGCAGCGGAGAGCGCGAACGGCGTGGCCACGAAGCGCCAGGAATCGGGCGTGAGGAAGTAGCCGCCGCATGCCACGAGCAGCAGGGCGCAGATGGCCAGTTGCGTGTTGCGATGCATGAAAAGGAGTCGGTGGCGGCAGATCAGGGGGTGGGCAGTTTCGCACGCGATGCGGGCCAGCAAAAAACCCCGAGCTTGAACAGCACGCGCCGACCTCCGTGGTCAGTGATTCGACGATCTTGTACGCCCCGCCGTTCGCCATCGCGCGTTCCCTTGGGAGCCCGGCGGTCGCTTCGTCAACTGCGCAGGCCAGCACCATTTCATGGTTCACTTCGCCTCGTAGTGGTCGTTCACGTAGGTCATGGGGATCCACCGGTAGCCTGTGCCATCGCGGTGCAGATGGCCGACACCGGGGAACGAGATGTGGTCGGCCGCGACCCAGTACCGGCCCTTGACCGCGTCGGCGAACGCCTTCTTGCGCGTCGCTGCGGCGGCCTTGGGATCGACGTCGAAGACGATCGTCACGCCCGGGTCGGGCATCTGAACTTCCGCCACGTGAACCAGGTCGCCCCAGAACACCAGCTTCTCGCCCTTGCTCTCGAGCGCGTAGAACGTGTGGCCCGGCGTGTGGCCCGGAGCGGGGATGGAACGGATGCCGGCGAACAGCTCGGTCGCGCCGGAGAACGTCTTCACCTTGCCGGCATCGACATAGGGTTGCACCTTGGCCGAAGCCTCGTCGAAGTACTTCTTCGTCGCCTCCGGCGCCCGGGCGCGATTCTCGGGATTCAGCCAGTACGCGACCTCCTTCTGCTCGATGTGGACCGTGGCGTTGGGAAACACGATGCGCTTGCCATCCATCAAGCCACCGGTGTGGTCGGTGTGGATATGCGTGATCAGGATGTCGGTGATCTGCTCCGGGGTGACGCCCACCGCCTTGAGACTGGCCTCGAGCTTGTTCAACGTCGGGCCGTACAGCTCGCCGGTGCCGGCGTCCATCAGGATCAGGCGGTCGCCGGCCCGGATCATGTAGGCGTTGACCGAGGCATCGACCTCGGTCGTCTGATACGTGTCCGCCAGGCGCGACGCCACCTGGCCGGGCTGGGCGTTGGTCAGCAGCTTCAGCGCCGGGATCGGCAGCGTGCCGTCGGAGAGCGCCGCGATCTCGAAGCCGCCGAGCTTGAAGTGGTAGTAGCCGGCTTGAAAACGGCTCACCTTGGTCGCAGGCGCCTCGGCCGCGAATGAGACCGGGGCGACCAAGCTGGTGGCGATAGAGGCGGCCAGGAAGGCCGCAGGGAATGTGCGTTTCATCGTGAGGTTCCTGTTCAGCGGTGAAAGGCACTATAGTTATCGCCATATGGTTGATAAAGATTGAGATAGAGATTTCACAATCAACGATATGGAAACAATGATCGACAACCTGGTCGAACTGTCGATCTTCGACA
Source organism: Rhizobacter sp. P1_G5 (assembly GCF_056405435.1). NCBI lineage: Bacteria > Pseudomonadati > Pseudomonadota > Betaproteobacteria > Burkholderiales > Sphaerotilaceae > Rhizobacter > Rhizobacter sp. P1_G5. The sequence continues at coordinate 5,364 of NZ_JBFUCB010000360.1, forward strand.
AGGTCGCCAGTGCCGGCAGTCTCACGGGGGCCGCGAACGAGCTGGGCCTGTCTCTGGCAGTGGTCAGCAAGCGCTTGGCCGCCCTCGAGGCGCGCATGGGCGTTCGCCTGCTCAACCGGACCACGCGGCGGCAATCAATGACGCAGGAAGGCGAACGCTTCCACCTGCATTGCGTGCGCATCCTTGCGGAGGTGCAGCAGGCCGAGGCGGTGATGCAGCACAGCCGCACCGACATCAACGGACACCTGCGGGTGACGGCACCGCGCATGCTGGGCACGCGCTATCTCGCAGCGCTGGCGGCGCAGTTCCAGGCCATGCATCCGGCGTTGAGGATCGAGCTCGTCTTGAGCGACGACGTCGTGGATCTCGTGGAGCAAGGCATTGACCTGGCGCTGCGCTTCGGGGTGCTCGACGACTCGACGATGACGGCACGCCACATCGCCGACAGCGAGCTCGTCCTGTGCGCCGCGCCGGACTACCTGCGGCGCTTCGGTTCTCCCGACACGCCTGCTGCGCTCTCAGCGCACAACTGCATCCTCTACGGCACGCGAAGCACGCGGCACTGGCTCTTCCAGCACGAAGGCAAACCGGTCTCGGCCGAGGTGAACGCGACCTTCCTGTGCAATGACGGCAACGCGGCCAAAGCGCTCGCGCTCGCCGGCGGCGGGATTTTTCTCAAGTCAATATGGGATGTGGGCTCGGAGCTGAAGGATGGAACGCTGGTGCGCGTGCTGGGGCGATACAGCATCCCCAGCGCGCCGCTCCATGTCGTGTACCCGCATGCATTGCATTTGGCCCCGCGAGTACGCCACTTTGCCGACTACGCTCTCAAGAGCCTTCGCGGCGAATGGGAGCTGC
>NZ_JBFUCB010000361.1:0-6209 GCF_056405435.1 Rhizobacter sp. P1_G5
GCGTGGAGCAGGGCGTCAACGTGACGCTGGGCCTGCCGTTCGTGCGAACCAGCCCCGATCACGGCACCGCGTTCGACATCGCCGGCACCGGCCGGGCCGATGCGGCTAGCCTGCTGGCCGCGCTGCAGATGGCGCGCCAGCTTGCGCCGTAGTTCTCGAGGTGGGCGTCAGTGCCGAGTTGTCGGCTGTGACGAAGACGACGCCGACAGCGCTGCCAGCTGCTTGCGCGCCCGCGCGGTGGCGCGCTCCATCAGGTAGGCCTGCTCGAACGCCTTGAAGCGCCCGGTCTCGCACATGCGCGCGAGCATCCGCGAGGTCAGCGACACCGTCTCGTGGTGGCGCTTGCCGCGCGTGAACACGAAGAACGCACGCCCCGGGCTCACGTAGCTCAGCCGCACCTTCTGCCACTGGTCGTTCAGGTGCATCTGGTACGCGAAGCCGAGCTTCACATGGTCCATCAGCTGCACGCCGTGCGACGGCTCGGCCGGCTCGTTCGGCGACAGGTCGAGGTCGATGTCGACACCGCCCACGTGCAGCGGCCCCGGCATCGTGTCGCCGCCCGCGCCCGGCTCGGTGTCCGGCCCGGTGTCGGAGGTCAGGTCGATGTCGACGGTGCCCGACCAGTCGACCGCACTCTCCTGCACGAGGCCGATGCGCTTGGCTTCGTCGGGCGAGAAGTGCGGCTCGATCGGCGCGGCACCCATGCTGGACATCGGCACGTCGCGCAGCAGCCCGTCGGGTTCCGGCAGCGGCGTGTTGAACACGCCCTCGAGCTGCTTGGACATCAGGTTGTACTCGAGCTCCGACAGCGGCTGGCCCTTCAGCGAATCGGCATGCGCCGGCAGCAGCTTGCTGAAGAACTCCTTCTGCGCCGCATCCGGCCAGCCGATCAGCGCCATGCCTTCGTTCAAGTCCTTCATCAGCGGCGGCAGCTGCATCAGGAACTTCTTGCGCATGGCCGGCGAGCCCTTGGGCTGCACGCTCATCACCAGGTCGCGGCCGGCGCGCTTCAGGCGCTGCACCAGCTCGGAATTGACGCCGTGCGACTTCGTGCCCTGGGCGAGCGCCTGGCTCCACACCTGCGACAGGAAGTTGCGCAGGTAGTCGGGCAGCGACAGCGGGTTCAGCGCGGCCTGCAGCTGCAGCATGTAGCGCTGCTGCACGCGCAGGTCGGATTCCTTCGCGTCGACCAGCGACACCGCCGACGCGTTCGCCTGCACCTCGTCCTTGGCCTGCTGCGCGATGAAGGTCTCGAGCGCACCGAGCTTGGAGGCGTACAGGTCGATCTGGTCGAAGTCGCCCTGCACGATCTCCTGCACGAGGTCGCGCACCCGGGTCATGAACTGCTTGCCGGCACCTTCGTCGAGGTCGTCGAACGCGACGGCGAGCGACGCGATGCGGTTCACGAAGCGGCGCACCGGATGCTTGCGCGASGAGAAGAAGGTCKSGTCGSCCAGSGCSACGCGCARCACSGGCAGCTGCAGGCGGGCGAKCWGGCGCGCCATCTGCGGCGGTACGCGCGGGTCGGACAGGATCTGGTCGAACAGGCTGCCGACCACGTCGATCACCATGTGGTCGAGCGAGCCGGTCGAGGCCTGGCGCAGCTCGTCGCGGTGCTGGCGGATCACGTTGACGGCCATCAGGCCCGACAGCCCCTCGTTCAGCCCGCCGCTGCCGGTGGCGGCGCCGCTCAGGCTGGCCAGTGCGCTGGCCCGGCCGAGGCCCGGCGAGCCGGTGTGCAGGCCACCGCCGGTCGGCCCGCCGAGGTCGCCCGGGCGGGTCGCGAGGAAGGTCAGCCGGCGGATCAGCGACATCAGCTCCGCATCGGCCTGCGCGCTGACGCCCGGGCGCGGCGTGAAGCGGCCGGCACCGGCATTCGGGTTGCCGAGGCTCGTGCTGCCACGGCCGGCGGCATCGCGGCCGAGCGTGGTGGTGCCGGGGCGGCCCATCGTGCCGACGCCCGCATTGCCACCACCACCGCCACCGCCGCCCGCCCCGCCGAAGCCGCCGCGGGATGAACCGCCGGGCATGCCCTGGCCGCGACCGGGCAGGCCGCCCTGGCCGCTGTCGAAATCGCCGGTCATCGTGGTCGGGGCATACAGGTTGCCGCTGCCGGACGAGCCGGTGTCGCGCAGCGTCGCGTAGCCGGAGTTGACGCRGTCGCGCGCCAGTTCGTTGCCGGGGCCTTCGACGCCGCGCACCGACAGGCTGACCGGTTGCACGCCGCGGGCGCGGAAATCCTTCAGGATGTCGCCGTAGCAGGTGGGCATCGCGCGCGACAGCGCGAGGCTCATCTCGCGCGCCAGCACCTTGCGCGTCTCGCGCTCGTTCGACACCGACTCGATGGCGCGGAACACCGAGGCGCCCATCACCTCGCCGCGCAGCGGGTTGCGTTCCTGGTCGGCCCGCCCGATGCCCAGCAGCGCGCCGGTGTAGGCGGCCATGTCGCRCAGTTCCCATTCGCAGGCATGCGTGATGGCCTGGCTGATGCGGTCGGACGACATCTGCTCTTCCATCTCGGCGTCGCCGACGATGCTGAGCGACATCCAGTCGGTTTCGGCGAGGCTGCGGCCGCTCTCGCGGTTCGGGCTCAGCTCGCGCGTCACGCGCTTGCTCAGCGTGTCGCCGAACACCAGCACGAAGGTGCTCATGTGGCGGCGCAGGTCGAGCTGGGCGGTGATCAGGATGTCGCGCTCGTAGATGCGCATCGCCGCCGATGCCAGCGTGCCCAGGTGCGTCGACACGCGATCAGCCACGGCCRCAGTGGTCGTCTTCAGGTGGCTGATGGCGGCGTCGAACGCTGCTTGCGAACGTGGATCGATCGAATTCATCTACGGACAGGGCCGATGGGCGGACCGGGGCGAAACCGCCCGGACGGATGGTCTGGACGGAGATACCTGCAGTATGAGCCCAAACGGAATGGGCACGCGCCGCGTTGCGACGTGGCGACGTTGGCCGGCGGGAGCATTTCACGCCCCGCGGCGCGAACGTTCACTTCTTCAGCGAATCCCGGATCTCGCGCAGCAGCTGCACGTCTTCGGGCACCGCGGCCGGTGCGGCCGGAGCCTCTTGCTTGAGGCGGTTGATCTGCTTGACCATCACGAAGATGATGAAGGCGAGGATCATGAAATTGAGCGCCACGGTGATGAAATTGCCGTACGCGAACAGCGGGACGCCGGCTTTTGTCAGCGCCTCGTAAGTCATCGGGCCCTTGAAATCGACCGGGGGATTGGCGAGCATCAAGAAGTAGTTCGAAAAATCGAGCCCGCCGACCAGGCGGCCGATCACCGGCATGATCAGGTCCTTGACGATCGAATCGACGATCTTGCCGAAGGCCGCGCCGATGATGACGCCGACCGCGAGGTCAACGACATTCCCCTTCATCGCGAACGCCTTGAATTCGGTGGCGAACCCCATGTGATGCTCCTCTTCTTCTGGATGCTGCGCGGCAGTATTGCCGAGCAATGCCAGAAGTCAAGCCGAAAGCCTCGTCAATGAGGGTCCGCCCGCAGTGGCGCGCGCCCCTCAGCGCCGGGAGCGGGGGTTGACACGTCCGCTAGAATTCTCGGTTGCCCGTGACCAGAAGTCTCCAGCCAAGGACCCCCAATGAGTGACAGCAACGAGCAAGGTGGCAAGCAACAAGGCAGTTCGATCAGCACCGCACCGCAGGTCGATCAAGGCCGTCGGACCTGGGTGGCTGTCGCCTGTGGTGCCGGGGCCGTCGGGGGCGTCGCAGCCGCCGTGCCCTTCGTCAGCACCTTCCAGCCCTCCGAGCGCGCACGTGCCGCCGGGGCCGCGGTCGAGGTGGACATCAGCGACCTGAAGCCGGGCGAGAAGAAGACGGTGGAGTGGCGCGGCAAGCCGGTGTGGATCGTCAAGCGCACCCCCGAGCAGCTCGCCACGCTGCCGAAGAACGATGCGCAGCTGGCCGACCCCAATTCGCAGCGCAAGCCCGACGAGTTGACGCCCGAATACGCGCGCAACGAGAACCGCTCGCGCAAGCCCGATGTCCTGGTGGTGGTGGGCATCTGCTCGCACCTGGGCTGCTCGCCGAGCGACAAGTTCCAGGCCGGTGCCCAGCCTTCGCTGCCCGACGACTGGACCGGCGGCTTCCTGTGCCCCTGCCACGGCTCGACCTTCGACATGGCCGGCCGCGTCTACAAGAACAAGCCCGCACCCGACAACCTCGAAGTGCCGCCGCACATGTACTTGTCCGACGCCAGGCTGTTGATCGGCGAAGACAAGAAGGCCTGAGCCCCGAGCACTCCGGAGAACAACGACATGGCTGAATTCAAGCAAGCGCCCGCCAATGCCTCCGTGGGCGTCAAGCTCATGACCTGGGTCGACAACCGCTTCCCTGCCACGAAGATGTGGAACGAGCAGTGGGGGCAGTACTACGCGCCGAAGAACTTCAATTTCTGGTACTTCTTCGGCTCGCTCGCGATGCTGGTGCTGGTGATCCAGATCGTGACCGGCATCTTCCTCGTGATGCACTACAAGCCCGACGCGACGCTCGCCTTCGCGTCGGTCGAGTACATCATGCGCGACGTGCCCTGGGGCTGGCTGATCCGCTACATGCACTCCACGGGCGCCTCGGCGTTCTTCATCGTCGTCTACCTGCACATGTTCCGCGGGCTGATGTACGGCAGCTACCGCAAGCCGCGCGAGCTGGTGTGGATCTTCGGCTGCGCGATCTTCCTGTGCCTGATGGCCGAGGCCTTCATGGGCTACCTGCTGCCGTGGGGCCAGATGTCGTACTGGGGCGCGCAGGTCATCGTGAACCTGTTCGCCGCGGTGCCGTTCGTCGGTCCCGACCTGGCGCTGCTGATCCGCGGCGACTACGTCGTCAGCGACGCGACGCTGAACCGCTTCTTCAGCTTCCACGTGATCGCGGTGCCGCTGGTGCTGCTCGGCCTGGTGGCGGCGCACCTGATCGCGCTGCACGAGGTGGGCTCCAACAATCCCGACGGCATCGAGATCAAGGCCAAGCGCGGCCCGGACGGCCACCCGCTGGACGGCATCCCCTCGCACCCGTACTACTCGGTGCACGACATCTTCGGCGTCGCCGGCTTCCTGCTGATCTTCAGTGCGGTGGTGTTCTTCGCGCCCGAGTTCGGCGGCTACTTCCTCGAGTACAACAACTTCATCCCGGCCGATCCGCTGAAGACGCCGGCGCACATCGCCCCGGTCTGGTATTTCACGCCGTTCTATTCGATGTTGCGCGCGACCACCACGCTGATGGTGCAGGTGCTGTCCGGCATCATCGCCGTGGCCACCGTCGCGGCCCTGCTGAAGGGCAAGTTCGGCGGCGCCGCCAAGCTGGCGATGGCGATCGTGGCGGTCATCGCGGTCGCGCTGCTGAACGTGTTCGATGCCAAGTTCTGGGGCGTGGTGGTGATGGGTGGTGCCGTCATCATCCTGTTCTTCCTGCCCTGGCTGGACCACAGCCCGGTCAAGTCGATCCGCTATCGCCCCGACTGGCACAAGTACGTGTACGGCGTGTTCGTCGTGTTCTTCCTGATCCTGGGCTACCTGGGTGTGCAGCCGCCGTCGGAAATCGGCAACTACGTGTCGCAGGTCGGCACGCTGCTGTACTTCGGCTTCTTCCTGCTGATGCCGTGGTGGAGCCAGCTGGGCACCTTCAAGCCCGTGCCGGACCGCGTGACCTTCCACGCCCACTGATCCACACCACCGAGAGCCCCGGAGAGAACACCATGAAGAAACTCCTTCTCACGCTGCTGGCGAGCCTGGCCCTGGTGGGCGGTGCGGCGCAGGCTTCGGAGGGCGGCGCGGCCTGGGACAAGTTCCCCTCGGCCAAGACGTCCGACCTCGCGGCGCYGCAGAACGGCGCCAAGCTGTTCGTCAACTACTGCCTGAACTGCCACTCGGCGGCCTTCATGCGCTACAACCGCATGCGCGACATCGGACTGACCGAGGCGCAGATCAAGGACAACCTGCTGTTCGCGACCGACAAGGTCGGCGACACGATGAAGGCCTCGCTCGACCCGAAGCAGGCCAAGGAATGGTTCGGCGCGCTGCCGCCCGACCTGTCGGTGATCGCCCGTTCGCGTGCCGACATCGGCAAGGGCTCGGGCGCCGACTACCTGTACACCTACCTGCGCACCTACTACCGCGACGACACCAAGGCGACCGGCTGGAACAACCTGGCCTTCCCGAGCGTGGCGATGCCGCATGCGCTGTGGGAGCTG
>NZ_JBFUCB010000362.1:0-6175 GCF_056405435.1 Rhizobacter sp. P1_G5
GGACCGAGCTTCTCCGTGGAGTCGGCCCGCCAGGGCCGACCGCCGAGGCTGAGCCCCCAGCCCATCCCCTCACCCGCCGCGCCGCGCCGCGACGCTCAGAGCAGCCCGGACTCCGCCCCATGCGCCGGCATCTGCACCACCGGCTGCGGCTTCCAGCCCTTCTTGCGGTGCTCAACCACCACGTTGGTGTAGATCCCGCCCCGCACGTACCACTTCGCCGTGATGCGGATGAAACGCGGGTCGGTCGCCTTCACGATGTCGTCGAGGATGTCGTTCGTGACCTTCTCGTGGAACGCGCCTTCGTTGCGGTAGCTCCACATGTACATCTTCAGGCTCTTCAGCTCGACGCACAGCTTGTCGGCAATCATGTCGATCGTGAAGTGCGCGAAATCCGGCTGGCCGGTCAGCGGGCAGTGGCAGGTGAACTCCGGCACCTGGAACTGGATCGCGTAGTCGCGCTTCGGGCTCGGGTTCGGGAACACGTCGAGCTGCTTGCTCGGCATCGACGGCGGCTTGGCCGGCGCCTCGCGCATGCGCAGCGGGGTGGTGGGCGGGGCGACTTTCGCGGACAACTTGGACAACTTGGCCATGGAGGGGGCGTCACGTTTTGAGAGGGTTTCGGCGGGCAGCCGCAAGAGGGCGCGATGGTATCATCGCGCCTCGCCAGAAGTCCGCGTACGCGTGGAATTCCCTAAATAAATCAATGACTTAGGCGACTCGTGGCACCCTCCGCCGCGGCCCGCCGGGACTGCTCTCCATGCGTCTGAACTCCATCAAGCTGTCGGGCTTCAAGTCATTTGCCGAACCGACGCACTTCCAGCTGCCGGGCCAGCTGGTCGGCGTGGTCGGGCCTAACGGCTGCGGCAAGTCCAACATCATGGACGCGGTGCGCTGGGTGCTGGGCGAGTCGAAGGCCAGCGAACTGCGCGGCGAATCGATGCAGGACGTGATCTTCAACGGCTCCGGCAACCGCAAGCCGGCCAGCCGGTCCAGCGTCGAACTGGTGTTCAGCAACGAGGACGCCCGCGCCGGCGGCCAGTGGAACCAGTTCACCGAGATCGCCGTCAAGCGCGTGCTCACCCGCGACGGCACCAGCAGCTACTACATCAACAACCAGCCGGTGCGCCGCCGCGACGTGCAGGACGTGTTYCTSGGCACCGGCCTCGGCCCGCGCGCCTACGCSATCATCGGCCAGGGCACCATCAGCCGCATCATCGAGAGCAAGCCCGAAGAGCTGCGGCTGTTCCTCGAAGAAGCGGCCGGCGTCTCCAAGTACAAGGAACGCCGCCGCGAGACCGAGAACCGGCTGAAGGACACGCGCGAGAACCTGACCCGCGTCGAAGACATCCTGCGCGAGCTGAACGCCAACCTCGACAAGCTGGAGAAGCAGGCCGAGGTCGCGTCGCGCTACCGCGGCCTGCAGGAATCCGGCACGCTGAAGCTGCACCAGCTGTGGTTCCTGAAGCACCGCGATGCCGCCAGCGAGCAGGAGCGCGTCAAGAAAGAGGTGCTGGAGGCCACCAACGGGCTCGAAGCCCGCATGGCCGAGCTGCGCCACGGCGAGGCCGAGCTCGAGACCATCCGCCAGGCCCACTACGCCGCGAGCGACGAGCTGCACACCGCGCAGGGCGCGCTGGCCGAGGCCTCGCTCGAGGTGAGCCGGCTCGAGGAACGCATCCGCTACGTGGTCGAGGGCCGCCAGCGCGTCGAGCAGCGCCTGGCCGAACTGAAGGCGCAGAGCGAGCAATGGGCCGAGCGCTCGCAGCAGGCCCAGGACGAGCTGGAGCAGATCGCCGAGCAGATCGCCGCCGCCGACGAGCAGGCCGAGGTGCTGGCCGCGCAGGCCGAGGAGCAGGCCGGCAACCTGCCGCAGGTCGAAGACGCGGTGCGCGCCGCGCAGAACCGCAGCAACGAACAGCGCACCGCCGTCAGCGGCGTGCAGCAGCAGATCCAGGTGCTGGCCGCCGAGAGCCGCAACCTCGACGACCAGCGCCGCCAGTTCAACGCGCGCCGCGAACGGCTCGACGGCGAGCGCCGCCAGCTGGCATCGCCCGACATGGCCCGCCTGGCCGAGCTGAAGCAGCAATCRGCCGCGGCCGACGAACTGCAGGGCGTGGCCGATGCCCGCCTGCACGAGCTGCAGGAGCAGGTGCCGGCACTCGACGAAGCGCGCCGCGAGACACAGGAGCAGGTCAATGCGCAAGGTGGCCGCCAGGCTGACCTGAGCGCCCGCCTCGACGCGCTGCGCGCGCTGCAGGAGAAGGTGCAAACGGAAGGCAAGCTGAAGCCGTGGCTCGCCAAGCACGGCCTCGAAGGGCTGCAGGGCCTGTGGACGAAGATCCACATCGAGACCGGCTGGGAGACCGCGCTCGAAGCCGCGCTGCGCGAGCGCATCAACGCGCTCGAAGTGGGCCGCATCGAGACGGTGCGCGCTTTCGCGACCGATGCGCCGCCGGCCAAGCTCGCGTTCTACACGCCCCCGCAAGCGGCCATCTCCAACACCCACCAGACCCTGTCGAAGCTGAGCGACCTGCTGCGCCTGGGCGACTCCGGCCTGAAGGCGCTGCTCAACGACTGGCTCGAAGGCGTCTACACCGCGTCGGACATCGACGAGGCGCTCGCCGCGCGTTCGAAGCTGACGCACGGCGAGGTCATCATGACCCGCGAGGGCCATGCGGTCAGCCAGTTCGCGGTCGCCTTCTACGCGCCCGATTCCGAACAGGCCGGCATGCTGGCCCGCGCGCAGGAGATCGAGAACCTGGAGCGCCAGCTGAAGGCGCAGACGCTGATCGCCGAGGAGTCGCGCAGCGCGCTGGTGCGCGCCGAGGCCGCCTACACCGATGCGTCGCAGCGCCTGGTCGGCACGCGCCGCGAAGCCGCCGAGACGCAGACCCGTGCGCACCAGCTGCATGTCGAGCTGCTGCGCCTGTCGCAGCAGGCCGAGCAGACCAGCGCGCGCCGCGAGCAGCTCGACGCCGAGCTCGGCGAGGTCGATGCGCAGCTCGAGGAGCTCGATGAACGCCGCGCCACCGGCGAGGCACGCTTCGAGGAGCTCGACATGCAGCTCGCGACCACGCAGGAGCGCCATGCCGAACTCGACGAAGGCGTGATCGCCGCCGAGCGAAAGCTTGCCGACGCGCGCGAGCAGCTGCGCTCGCTGGAGCGCCAGGCGCAGGAGGCGCAGTTCTCGTCGCGCGCGCTGGCGGCCCGCCGCGGCGAGCTGCAGCGCAGCATCGAGACGGCGCAGCAGCAGGTGGTGTCGAACGAGGCTTCGCTCGAGCAGCTGCAGCAGGAGCTGGTGAAGCTGACCGATGCGTCAGCCCATGTCGGGCTCGAAGACGCGCTGGCCTTGAAGCTCGACCGCGTGGCCGCGCTCGGCGCCAAGCGCAGCGAGTACGACGACCTGACGCTGCGCCTGCGCCGCGCCGACGAACAGCGCATGGCGCACGAGCAGAGCCTGCAGCCGCTGCGCGACCGCATCACCAAGCTGCAGCTCGAGGAGCAGGCGGCGCAGCTCGGCGGCGCGCAGTTCCTCGAGCAGCTGACCGCCGCCGAGGTCGACCTCGCGGCGCTCGCGCAGAACATCGCCGACAACAACGTCAAGCTGTACGGCCTGCAAGGCGAGATCGACCGCATCAACCGCGAGATCACCGCGCTTGGCGCGGTGAACCTGGCGGCGCTCGACGAGCTCACCGCGTCGCGCGAGCGCAAGACCTTCCTCGATTCGCAGAACGCCGACCTGAACGAGGCGATCAGCACGCTCGAGGGCGCGATCCACAAGATCGACCTGGAAACGCGCGACCTGCTCGCCAGCACCTTCAACCAGGTCAACGAGCATTTCGGGCGCATGTTCCCGAGCCTGTTCGGCGGCGGCCAGGCCAAGCTGATGATGACCGGCGACGAGATCCTCGATGCCGGCGTGCAGGTGATGGCGCAGCCGCCGGGCAAGAAGAACAGCACGATCCACCTGCTGTCGGGCGGCGAGAAGGCGCTCACCGCGATCGCGCTGGTGTTCGCGATCTTCCAGCTGAATCCGGCGCCGTTCTGCCTGCTCGACGAGGTCGACGCGCCGCTGGACGATGCCAACACCGAGCGCTACGCCAAGCTCGTGAAGCAGATGTCCGAGGGCACGCAGTTCCTGTTCATCAGCCACAACAAGATCGCGATGGAGATGGCCGAGCAGCTGATCGGCGTGACGATGCAGGAGCAGGGCGTCTCGCGCATCGTCGCGGTCGACATGGAAGCGGCCGTCAGCCTGGCCGAGGCCGCCTGATGACCACCGCGTCGCAGCGCTGATGAGCACGCTGACCGTCTCGCTGGCCGCGCTGGGCGGCGTCGTGCTGGCCGGTGTGATTGCGCACGGCGCGTGGCAGGCGCGCAAGGCGGGCCCGCGGCGCCCGATGGAGGCGTTGCCGCCGCCGGGGCCCGCATCGGCCGCGGATGGCCGCGATCCCGCCGAGCCGCGGGAGCAGCGCGAGCCGGTGTTCGGCGAGCCGCAGCCGGTCTCCACGGGCCACGATCCCTCTGCGCGCATCGACTTCGGCAGCGCGCTGCAGCCGCCGCCGGTGCGCCGCACCAGCGTGCGCATCGATGCGCTGATCGACGCGATCGCGACGCTGACGCTCGAGTCCCCCGTCAGTGCCGAATCGGTGCTGCCGCACCTGCCGCCGACGCGACGCGCCGGCAGCAAGCCGTTCCTGATCGAGGGCCTGAACGCCGACAGCGGCGAGTGGGAGCCGCCCACTGCCGGCCAGCGCTATGGCGAATTCCAGGCCGGGCTGCAACTGGCCAACCGGATGGGTGCGGTCAACGAGATCGAGTACTCGGAGTTCGTGCAGAAGCTGCAGGCCTTCGCCGAATCGATCGGCGCGATGGCCGATTTCCCGGACATGCTCGATGCGGTCGCCCGGGCGCGCGAGCTCGATGCCTTCGCCGGTGCGCACGATGCGCAGCTCGCGGTGCACCTGCAGGCGCGTTCGGCGGCCTGGAGCGTGGGCTACATCCAGCAGCATGCGGCGCGCCACGGCTTCGTGCCGGGCGTGGTGCCGGGCCGGCTGGTGCTGCCGGCGGCCGACGAGGGCGCGCCGCCGGTGCTGACGCTCAGCTTCGATCCGCAGGCGGCCTTCGCCGACGACCCGAACAAGTCGGTGGTGCGCGACGTGACGCTGAGCTTCGACGTGCCGCAGACCGATGCGCGCGCCGAGCCGTTCATCGCGTGGCAGGCGAGTGCGCAGGCCCTGTCGCTCGGCATGGACGCGGCGATCGTCGACGACAACGGGCTGCCGCTGCGGCCCGAGGGGTTCGCAGCGATCGGCGGGGAACTGGGGCGGCTGTACCAGGCGCTGGAGACGCACGACCTGGCGGCCGGAACGGCGGCGGCGCGGCGCCTGTTCAGCTGAGAGCTGCTGCACCGCCCGCTGTGGCGGGCGGCACGGAAGGGTGCCTTGCAAGGGGACAGTTGCGGTCTACGACGAGCTGGGCGAAACGCGATCCGATCTGAAGTCCCAGAAACGTACCGGAGCGGCATCTCCAACAAGTTGTTGCCGCACCAGATTCATCGCACTGGCTTGCTCCTGAGTAAGGTTGCCCATCGAGCCTTTGTGTTTGAAGTAAACCTTGAAGCACGCCAGAAAATAAGATGGATTGATTCCCCGGCCGTAAGGTGGCTCTATAATTTCTTCATTGATCCAGTTAACAATTTCCATTTCTTCTTGTTCTCGAAGGAATTCGTTCACTACGCCGCGCCAATAGCGAACTGGTGGATTGCATTGGAAATCTCGAGGCCCCGGTCGCCGCAAATTCAGGAGCCGTTGCCGCAAGAGTTCTGATGAGATGCAATCGGAAAGCATGACATCGCTCAACAGGAAGTCGTGCAGGCTCTGCGTGATTGGATCTGAGAATTCCCTGATGCGAAGAAGATCGATAATGGACCCGCGAATGGCGAGCCGAGCAATTCCACTGCTTGAGGGTGCAGCCGTCCGCATCTCTTTCAAGGTCAAAAATATATCTGAATCTGGGATCGTTTGTCTGTGGAGCTTGACGATGCAGTTGGCGAGAACTTGAGAAGAAGTCGTGGGTAGCGATATCGTTTGGTTCATGGAGGCGAGCCATGACAGAGGAAAGTCGTTTTGATTTGACTCAATGACCCGTACGGATTGCCCGTGCCGATCGACGG
>NZ_JBFUCB010000363.1:0-6163 GCF_056405435.1 Rhizobacter sp. P1_G5
GTGCAGGCCACGCCGCGCTCGGTGGTGATCGCCGCATCGGCCTCTTCGAGCGCTGCGCCAGCCGACGCCCGCAGCAGCCGCAGCACCCGCGTGCCATGCACCTGCTTCATGAAGACCGGCGCCGCGCCAGTCGCGGCCGCGAAGCGCGCGCGGTTCGCGTCGACCGCCTCCGGGTCGTCGCCGACCGCGATGCCGAGGTTCAGGCTCTCCCACGGCGGCGCGCTGAGGCCGCCGCGGCGCGTGCTCATCAACGCGCCGACGTGGTCCAGCGCCCAGTCGGGGACCAGCGCGTCCTGCAACGCCGTCGTGGCCATCAGGTCGCGTCCGGGCAGGCCGAAGGCTGCGAGCGGCTGAACGCATCGAGCCGCATGCATTCCTCGAAGATGCGCATCACCGTCGGCACGTGGTCGAGCCGGCAGTTCAGGCGCTGCGCATTGAAGATCTGCGGCACCAGCGTGATGTCGGCGAGCGTCGGCTTGTCGCCATGGCAGAAGCGGCCGGTCTCGGGCTGCCCCTCGAGCTGGCGCTCCACCGTCTCCAGCCCGGTCTCGCACCAGTGGCGGTACCAGCGGTTCTTGTCGTCCTCGCTGACGCCCAGGTCGTGCAGCAGGTAGCGCAGCACGCGCAGGTTGTTCAGCGGGTGGATCTCGCAGGCGACGTCCAGCGCGAGTGCGCGCACGCGGGCCCGGCCGAGCGGATCGGCGGGCAGCAGCGGCGGCTGCGGATGGGTCTCGTCGAGGTACTCGATGATCGCGAGCGATTGCGACAGCAACGCGTTGTCGTCCTTCAGCACCGGCACCAGCCGCCCGGGCGACAGCGCGGCGAAGGCCGGCTGCGTCTGCTCGTTCTTGACCAGGTGCACCGGCACGTAGTCGTAGGCCAGCCCCTTCAGCGCGAGCGCGACGCGCACGCGGAACGAGGCCGACGACCGGAAGTAGCTGTAGAGCTGCATGCCGTGCACGCCTGTCACAGGACCGCCATCAGCGGGCCACCAGCTGCACTTGCAGGCTGCCGACGCCGTCGACCTTCGCGCTCAGCGTGTCGCCGGTGACGACCGCGGCCACGCCCTCGGGCGTGCCGGTGAAGATCAGGTCGCCGGGGGCCAGCTCCCACAGCCCGGACAGCTGCTCGATGATTTCGGGGATGTTCCAGATCAGCTTGCCGATCACGCTGTGCTGGCGCAGCGTGCCGTTGACCTTCAGCTCGATGCGCGTGTCGGCGCCCACCTGGCAAAGCGCGGCCGGCCGCACCGGGCCGATCGGCGCCGATTCGTCGAAGCCCTTGCCGCTGCACCACGGGCGGCCCAGCTTCTTGGCCTCGCCCTGCAGGTCGCGGCGCGTCATGTCGAGCCCGACGGCATAGCCGTACACATGGTCGAGCGCCTGGGCCGCCGGGATGTTGCGCCCGCCCTTGCCGATCGCGACGACCAGCTCGACCTCGTGGTGCAGGTCCTTGGTGGCGCTCGGGTAGTGCATCTGCCCGGTCGTGCCCTCGGCCACCGGCAGCACCGCGTCGGCCGGCTTCAGGAAGAAGAACGGCGCCTCGCGGCCGGTGTGGCCCATCTCGATCGCATGGTCGACGTAGTTGCGGCCGACGCAGTAGATGCGGCGCACCGGGAAGGTGTCGCCGGGTTGCGCGCCGACGACGGGCACGGAAGGGGTGGCCGGAACCGGCACGACGTGGCTCATGGAAGTCGCTCCRCAGAGAGTCTGTTGGGGGATGGCGGGATGATGCCACGAGGGCTGAAAACTCACGGCTAAACTCCCTGCGATGTTCAAGGCCCGAAGCTTCAAGCACTGCAAGACCTGCGGATCGCCGGTCAGCTACAGCATCCCGCCCGATGACAACCGCGAGCGCGCGACCTGCGCCGCCTGCGGCGCCATCCACTACGAGAACCCGCTGAACGTCGTCGGCACGCTGCCGGTGTGGCACGACCAGGTGCTGCTGTGCCGCCGCAACATCGAGCCGCGCCACGGCTTCTGGACGCTGCCGGCCGGCTTCATGGAGCTCGGCGAAACCACCGCCGCCGGCGCGCTGCGCGAGACCGACGAGGAGGCCGGCGCCCGCATCGAGATGCAGGCCTTGTTCACGCTGCTCAACGTGGTGCGCGTCGGGCAGGTTCACTTCTTCTACCGCGCCCGATTGCTTGACACCGATTTCGCGCCCGGCCCCGAGACCATCGAGGCCCGCCTGTTCCGCGAGGACGAGGTGCCGTGGGACGACCTCGCGTTCCCGACGGTGCGGGAAACCCTGAGGCGGTTCTTCGACGATCGCCGCCGGGGTCAATTCGGCTTCCATATGGCCGATATCGATTGACGGCGCACCATGTCGCCGTTCGAATAGGTCGATGTCTGACTTCCCGATACCGCGACACCGATGACCGATCCCCGTCCCCTGCCCTCCGCCGCTGCCGCCCAACCGACAGCCCAGGCCCCCGCCGCCCACAAGCCGGCGGAGGCGGCGCCGCTGCGGATGCGCGAAGACCTGATCCACCCCGATCCGCTGCTCGACTGCCTGGTCGAGATCTGCCGCCTGAACGGCCAGGCCGCGTCGCGCGCCTCGCTGTCGGCCGGGCTGCCGCTGGGTGACAGCGGCAAGGGCAAGCTGACCATCGAGCTCACCGAACGGGCCGCGGCGCGTGCCGGCATGGCGACCAAGCTGCAGCGCCTGGCACTGCAGCGCATCGACGCCGCCGCGCTGCCGGCGATCCTGATCCTGAAGGACAACCAGGCCTGCGTGCTGCTGCGCTTCGAGGACGGCGGCCGGGAAGGCCCGGTGGCCCGCGTGCTGCTGCCCGAGACCGGCCAGGGCTCGATCGTGCTGCCGCTCGCCGACCTGCAGCGGCGCTACACCGGCGTGGTGCTGTTCGTGCGCCCGCATTTCCGCTTCGATGCGCGCACGCCCGAGGTGCGCGCGGTGCGCCAGCGCCACTGGTTCTGGGGCGCGGTGCTCGAGCAGCGCATCGTCTACCGCGACGTGCTGTGGGCGGCGCTGCTGGTCAACGTGTTCGCGCTGGTGTTCCCGCTGTTCTCGATGAACGTCTACGACCGCGTGGTGCCGAACAACGCGGTCGAGACGCTGTGGGCCCTGTCGATCGGCGTGGTGCTGATCATGTGCGGCGACCTGTTCATGCGGCTGCTGCGCAGCCACTTCGTCGACGAGGCGAGCGCGCGCATCGACGTGCAGATCTCGGCCACGCTGATGGAGAAGGTGCTGGGCATGCGCCTGGAGCACCGGCCGGAGTCGGTCGGCTCGTTCGCGTCGAACCTGCGCGGCTTCGAGCAGGTGCGCGACTTCATCGCGTCGGGCACCGTCACCGCGCTGATCGACCTGCCGTTCGCGCTGCTGTTCGTGACCGTGCTGGCCTGGATCTCGCCGTGGCTCGCAGTGCCGGTGGTCACGGCGTTCGTGCTGATCCTGGTGATCGGCTACGTGCTGCAGCACCGGCTGCACGAGCTGTCGCAGACCACCTACCAGGCCGCGGCGCAGCGCAACGCGACGCTGATCGAGAGCCTGACCGCGATCGAGACCATCAAGTCGCTGGGTGCCGAGAGCGTCGTGCAGGCCAAGTGGGAGCGCGCGAACGCCTTCCTCGCGGTGACCAACGTGCGCATGCGGGCGCTCTCGGCCACGGCCAACTACGGCACCAACTGGCTGTCGCAGGGCGTGACGGTCGCGATCGTGATCGTCGGCGTCTACCTGATCAGCCAGCGCGAGCTGACGATGGGGGCGCTGGTGGCCTCGTCGATGCTCGCGTCGCGGGCGCTGCAGCCGGCCRGGCAGATCGTCGGGCTGCTGATGCAGTACCAGGGCGCGCGCACCGCGATGGAATCGCTCGACAAGATCATGGAGCGGCCGGTCGAGCGCCCGGCCGGCGAGAACTTCGTGCAGCGCCCGCAGCTGCGCGGCGACATCGAGTTCCGCAATGTCAAGTTCGCCTACCCGGGCCGGCAGGATGCGGCGCTGGACGGCATCAGCTTCAAGATCCAGGCCGGCGAGCGGGTCGCGCTGATCGGGCGCGTGGGCTCCGGCAAGTCGACGATCGAGCGGCTGATCATGGGCCTGTACCAGCCGCACGACGGCGCGGTGCTGCTCGACGGCATCGACCTGCGCCAGCTCGACCCGGCCGACGTGCGCCGCAACCTGGGCTACGTGTCGCAGGACGTGACGCTGTTCTACGGCAGCCTGCGCGACAACATCACCTTCGGGCTGCCGTATGCCGACGATTCCGCGATCGTCGCGGCGGCCGAGCTGGCCGGCATGAGCGGCTTCATCGACCGGCATCCGCGCGGCTTCGACATGACGGTGGGCGAGCGCGGCGAATCGCTGTCGGGCGGGCAGCGCCAGGGCATCGGCCTGGCGCGCGCGGTGCTGCACAACGCACCCATCCTGCTGCTCRACGAGCCGACCAGCGCGATGGATTTCTCGACCGAGGCGCAGATCACGCACAACATCGGCAACTTCGCGCAGAACAAGACGGTGGTGCTGGTGACGCACCGCACCTCGCTGCTCGCGATGGTGACGCGCGTGATCGTGATCGACGGCGGCAAGATCGTCGCCGACGGGCCGCGCGACCGCATCATGGAAGCGCTGCAGAGCGGGCGCATCGCGAGGGCGGCATGAGCTCATCCCGTGAAGGCGGCACGAACCGCATCCTGATCAAGCTCGGCCTGGCCGTGATGTGGGTGCTGGAGCGCATCCGCGTGCTGCTGGATCCGATCACGCGCCTCCTGCTCGGCCCGGTCGTCACGCCCGACAACGCCGGCGATGCCGGATTCCGCAGCTTCGAGGCCGAGGCCGACCAGGTGATGTCGCGCAGTGGCACCCACCATGCGCAGTCGATCGTGCGCGCGGCCCTGCTGATCGTCGTGCTGCTGGTCACCTGGGCGGCACTCGCCCACGTCGACGAGGTGACCAAGGGCGATGGCAAGGTGATCCCGTCGCGCCAGCTGCAGGTGGTGCAGTCGCTGGACGGCGGCGTCGTCTCCGAGATCCTGGTGCGCGAAGGCCAGGTCGTCGAGGCCGGCCAGCTGCTGCTGAAGATCGACGAAACGCGCGCGACATCGGGCGTGCGCGAGAGCGCCGCCACCGGCCTCGCGCTGAAGGCCCGCCAGGCACGGCTGCAGGCGCTGGCCGACGGCTCGGTCTTCACACCGCCCACCTCGGCAGACCCGGACGAGCAGCGCATCCTGCTCGGCGAGCGTCAGCTGTACGAGGCCAAGCGCTCCGAGCTGGAGACGCTGCTGTCGATCAACCACCAGCAGCTGCAGCAGCGCCAGCAGGAGCTGACCGAGATGCGCGCCCGCAAGGCAGCCGCCGACCGCGGGCTCGAGTTCGGCCAGCAGGAGCTCGGGAAGACGCGGCCGCTGCTGGCGAGCGGCGCGGTGTCGGAGGTCGACATCCTGCGGCTCGAACGCGAGGTGGCGCGCTCGCGCGGCGATTCCGAGCAGGCCAGCGCGCAGATCGCGCGCGTGCAGGCGGCCATAGGCGAGGCGCAGCGCAAGAGCCAGGAGACCGAGATCGGCTTTCGCAACGAGGCGCGCAAGGAACTGGCCGAGGTGGCCGGCAAGCTGAACGCGCTGAACGAGGGCGCGGTCGCGCTGACCGACAAGGTCGCCAAGTCGCAGGTCAAGTCGCCGGTGCGCGGACGGGTGCAGCGGCTGCTGGCCAACACCGTCGGCGGCGTCGTGCAACCGGGCAAGGACATCGTCGAGATCGTGCCGCTCGACGACAACCTGGTGCTGGAGGCGCGCATGGCGCCGAAGGACATCGCCTTCATCCGCCCTGGCCAGCCGGCGACGGTCAAGTTCACCGCGTACGACTTCTCGATCTACGGCGGGCTGGAAGCGCAGGTCGAGAACATCAGCCCCGACACCATCACCGACGAGCGCGGCAACGCGTTCTACCTGGTGCGGGTGCGCACGACGCGCTCGAACTTCAGCGAGAAGATGCCCATCATCCCGGGCATGACGGCCGAGGTCGACGTGCTGACCGGCCAGAAGACCGTGCTCGCCTACGTGCTGAAGCCGGTGTTGAAGGTCAAGTCCAACGCGCTGCGCGAACGCTGATCACAAACTTCCTTATTGGCTCACGAAGGGCCGGATTTGGTGATTCCGGTCACGAAATGGCCCCGTAGGTTCGTACATAAGCGCTGGGTTTCTGG
>NZ_JBFUCB010000364.1:0-6155 GCF_056405435.1 Rhizobacter sp. P1_G5
CCGCGTACGTGCGCACCGCCACGGCCGTGCCGCCGCCGGCCCGCCTGCCGGCCGCCGAGCGGCGCCGCGCGGGAGCGGCGATCAAGATCGCGCTGGCCGTCGCCGACGAGGCCTGCCGGCACGGCGGCATCGACCCGGCACTCGCCGCCACGGTGTTCGCCTCGTCGAGCGGCGATGGCGCGAACTGCCATGCGCTGTGCGAGGCGCTGGCCGGCAACGACCGGCTGGTGTCGCCGACGCGCTTCACGAACTCGGTGCACAACGCCGCGGCGGGCTACTGGCACATCGCCGTCACCGGCCGGGCCGCGTCGACCAGCCTGTGCGGCTTCGACACCAGCTTCGCGGCCGGGCTGATCGAAGCGGCCGGGCAGCTGCATGGCGAGCCGTCGCAGCCGGTGCTGCTGGTCGCGAGCGACACGCCCTACCCCGAGCCGCTGCATGCCACGCGGCCGCTGCCCGACAGCCTGGGCGTCGCGCTGGTGCTGCGGCCGATCGGCGATGGCGCGGTGGCGCGGCTGGTGATCGCGGCACAGGCGCCGCAGCCGCCGACGCCATGCCGTGATGCGGCGCTCGAGGCGCTGCGCCAGCAGATCCCCGCGGCACGCGCGCTGCCGCTGCTCGAACTGATCGCGCGCGGCGAAGCAGGCCGCGTCGTGCTGGACTGCCAGCCCGGCCTGTCGCTGCGGGTGGACATCCACCGCTCGTGATGAATGACGAGGCCCTGCTGCTCGACCAGGCCGGGATCTCCGCACTGATCCCGCACGCCGGGTCGATGTGCCTGCTCGACGGCCTGCTGGCCTGGGATGCGCACAGCATCCGCTGCCGCGCCACCGGCCACCATGCCGCCGACCACCCGCTGCGCACCGCGTCGGGCCTGCTCGCCACCGCGGCGATCGAGTACGCGGCGCAGGCGATGGCGCTGCATGGCGCGCTGCTCGCGCAATCGACCGGCGCGCCGGCCGCGCCGGGCTTCCTCGCGAGCGCGCGCGGCGTGCGCTGCCACCGCTTGCACCTGCACGACCTGCCCGGCGCGCTCGACGTCGTCGCCGAACGCGTGGCCGGCGATGCGCACCAGCTGCTCTACGCGTTCCGCGTGCAGCATGCCGGCACGCCGGTGGCCGACGGGCGGGCCGCGGTCGTGCTCCATCCTGGAGAGACACCATGAGCGACACCCCTTCCCTGCGGCGCGCACTCGTCACCGGTGCCAGCGGCGACCTCGGCAGCGCGATCGCGCGCCGGCTGGCGCGCGGCGGCTTCCATGTGATCCTGCATGCCAACTCGCGGCCCGAGGCGGTCGAATTGCTGGCGCTGCAGCTGAACGCCGCGGGCGGCTCGGCCGAGGCGGTCTGCTTCGACGTGACCGATCGCGCGGCCTGCGAGGCGGCGCTGCTGCCGCTGGCCGAGATCGGCGCGATCCAGGTGATCGTCAACAACGCCGGGCTGCACGACGATGCGGTGTTCCCGGCGATGCGCGAGGAACAGTGGCACCGCGTGATCGACGTGTCGCTGCACGGCTTCTTCAACGTGACGCAGCCGCTGGTGATGCCGATGATCCGCACGCGCTGGGGCCGGGTGATCAACCTGTCGTCGGTGGCCGGCGTGATGGGCAACCGCGGGCAGACGAACTATGCGGCGGCCAAGGGGGCGTTGAACAGCGCGACCAAGGCCTTGTCGCTGGAGCTGGCGAGCCGCGGCATCACGGTGAACGCGGTGGCGCCGGGCATCATCGCGTCGCGCATGACGGCGCAGGCCTTCGACGACAAGGCGATCGGCCAGCTGGTGCCGGCCAAGCGGGCCGGCACGGCGGACGAGGTGGCGGCGCTGGTGGGGTTCCTCGCGGGGGACGAGGCCGGCTACATCACCGGGCAGGTGATCTCGATCAACGGCGGGATGGCGTAGTTCAGGCGGGGTTCTTCGCCTTGAACTGAGCGAGATTGAAAGCCGCCTTGGCCTTGATCTTGTTCTGCAGCAGCCCCGACCACCCGAGCGCCCAACCCGGCGCGCCGAGTGCCTGCCGCGACCAGGCCCAGAAATCGAACTGGTCGACATGGCGCACGATCAGCCCGTCGCGGAACTCGAAGCTCGCGTCGATGATGTTCAGCACCTTGCGCCCGGTGGCCGAGAACGTGTAGTTCGCCTCCCAGTGCGCCGAGCCGTTCTGGTCGTCGGCCTGGATGCCGGTGTACTCGAGCCGCAGGTCGCGCCCGTTGGTGCAGAGCATGCGCCACATCATCCCCGCATCGGCGCCGTGCAGGTCGAACACCGGATCGGTGAAGTGGATCTCGCGGTGGTAGCAACTGCCCATCGCGGACCAGTCGCGGCGGCAGAAGCCTTCGTAGAAGCGTTGGATCAGTGCGGCGTGGTCGTGCATGYGGGCCACCGGGGCGGAATCGAATTCGGCACAGTGTGCCAGCACCGCAAGCCGTTCGGGTATCCGGCGATGCGGATTCGCCACTGAAGTCGCTAAGCTTCGCACATGAAGTTGCTGCTTGCCGAAGACGACGCCATCCTTGCCGATGCCCTCAGCGCCAACCTGGCACTGGCCGGCTTCGAGGTCGACGTGGCCCCGAACGGCGCCGTCGCCGAATACCTGCTGCTGCGCCAGCAGTTCGATCTCGGCGTGCTCGACCTGGGCCTGCCGCTGGTCGACGGCCTGACGGTGCTCAAGCGCGTGCGTGCCGCCCGGCCGACGCTGCCGATGCTGGTGCTGACCGCGCTCGACGGGCTCGACCACCGCGTCGCCGGGCTGAACGCGGGCGCCGACGACTACCTGACCAAGCCGTTCGACTTCCCCGAGCTGGAGGCCCGCATCCGCGCGCTGCTGCGCCGCACCCGCAGCGCGGCCACCGCGTCGGCGCAGGAGATGGGGCGGCTGAGCTTCGACCGCGACACCCGGCGCGCCGCGATCGGCAACGAGGCGATGGAGCTGTCGCCGCGCGAATGGATGCTGATGGACCTGCTGCTCACGCAGCGTGACAAGGTCGTGACCAAGGAACAGATCGCCGAAGCCTGGGCGGTGGAGCGCGGCGATGCGAACGCCGGCTCGATCGAGGTCTACATCCACCGGCTGCGGCGCAAGCTCGACGGCTCGGGCCTGGCCATCCGCACCGTGCGCGGGCTCGGCTACCTGCTGGAAGCCGAAGCGCCGTCCTGATTCCAATGCTCTCCCCGTTCAAGCTGGCCCTGCGCCGCATGCCCGGCGTGACGCCGGGCACCCGCTCGCTGCACCGTCACCTGCTGCTGTGGCTGCTGCTGCCGCAGCTGGTGCTGTGGCTGGCCGCCGCCTACGTGACCTACAACGTCGCCGACCGCTATGCCAACCGCGCGATCGACGCCGCGCTGAAGACCGCAACCCGCGCGCTCGCGCGCCAGGTCAAGCCGATCGGCAACGGCCTGTTCATCGATTTCCCGCGCGCCGCACAGGACATCATCGAGGCCGACCCGGACGACCGCGTCTACTACATGGTCAGCACGCCGCCCGGCGAGTTCATCCTCGGCAACAACAAGCTGCCGCCGCCGCCCGTCACCGACGCGCGCCTCGGCGAGACCTACTTCTACAACGGCAGCATGAAGGAGAAGTCGAACCAGCTGGGCATCCGCGTCGCGGCGATGTACCTGTCGTTCGGCGACGAGACCGCGCCGCAGCGCATGCTGGTGCAGGTGGCGCGCAGCCGCGCGAGCGGCGAGGAGCTCGCGCGCCAGATCCTGGTCGACACCGCGCTGCCGCTGTCGGGGCTGGTGGCGCTGATGTCGGTGATCGTCTGGGGCGGCATCCGCACCGGCCTCGCACCGCTGGCCCGGCTGCGCGCCGAGGTGGAAGACCGCGCGCCGAACGACCTGGCGCCGATCAAGCTGGAGGCCGCGCCCGAGGAAGTGCGTGCGCTGGTGAAGGCGCTGAACAGCCTGCTGGCCCAGGTGCATGAGAACGTGTCGGTGCAGAAGCGCTTCATCAGCGATGCGGCGCACCAGTTGCGCACGCCGCTGGCCGGCTTGAAGAGCCAGACCGAGCTCGCGCTGACCGAGACCGACAACCCGGCGCTGCAGGCGCGGCTGCGCCGCGTGCACGAGAGCGCGACACGCAGCGCGCACCTGATCAACCAGCTGCTGACGCTGGCGCGCGCCGAGCCCGAATCGGCGGCAGCGCAGGGCCGCACGCGCGTCGACCTGCGGCGGCTCGCGAGCGAGGTGACGGCCGAACTGGTGCCGCGCGGCCGGCATGCGGGCGTCGACCTCGGACTCGACGAAGGCGACGAGAAACCGATCGAGATCCACGGCAATGCCTTGCTGCTGCGCGAATCGCTGATCAACCTGGTCGACAACGCGATCCGCTATGCCGGCGACGGCAGCGTCGTCACGGTGCGGCTGTCGGCCCAGGACAGCCAGGCGGTGCTGGAGGTCGAGGACAACGGCCCGGGCATCGCCGAGGCCGACCGCGAGCGGGTGTTCGACCGCTTCGCCCGTGCGACGCACGAGGGCAACGGCTGCGGGCTGGGCCTCGCGATCGTCAAGGAGATCGTCGAGCGCCACACCGGCACCGTCGAGCTGCAGCCGGTGCAGCCGCGCGGCTTGCGCGCGGTGGTGCGGCTGCCGCGCATCGTCGAGCGCAAGGCGGTTCCCGCATGACGCCGGTCGGCGCCCTGCTGCGCGAATGGCGGCAGCGCCGCCGCCTGAGCCAGCTCGACCTGGCCAGCGACGCCGACATCTCCACCCGCCACCTGAGCTACGTCGAAACCGGCCGCGCGGCGCCGAGCCGCGCGATGGTGCTGCACCTGGCCGAGGCGCTGGAGGTGCCGCTGCGCGAGCGCAACACGCTGCTGACCGCCGCCGGCTTTGCGCCGCTGTACCGCGAGCGCATGCTCGACGACCCGGCGCTGAAGGCCGCGCGCGACGCCGTCGAGCTGGTGCTGCGGGCGCACGAGCCGCACCCTGCGCTGGCCGTCGACCGGCACTGGAACCTGCTGGCGCACAACCGGCCGATGGCACTGCTGCTCGACGGCGTCGCGCCGCACCTGCTCGTGCCACCGGTCAACGTGCTGCGGCTGAGCCTGCACCCGGACGGCGTGGCGCCGAAGATCGTCAACCTGAACGCCTGGCGCACCCACCTGTTCGCACGGCTGCGCACGCAGGTGCACGCGAGCGGCGATCCGGTGCTCGCGGCGCTGCTCGACGAGCTGCAGGGCTACCCCGGCGACGACAGCCCGCCCGGCGGCGACGACTGGAGCGCAGTCGCGGTGCCGCTGCAGATCCGCAGCTCGGTGGGCGTGCTGTCGTTCATCAGCACGACGACGGTGTTCGGTACGCCGGTGGACATCACGCTGTCGGAGCTGGCGCTGGAGACCTTCTTCCCGGCCGATGCCGAGACCGCGCAGTTGCTGCGTCGCCTCGGTGACGGACAGGCGAGCCCGAACGGCGCATAAAGGTGGTACGGCGGCCACGATCCGCATCCAGGAGACGACGATGAGCTCAAGAACCGCGCTGCGCATCTGTCCGCTGTGCGAGGCCTGCTGCGGCCTCGAGGTGCAGGTCGACGACGACGGACGCATCGGCACCATCCGCGGCGACGCGGCCGACGTGTTCAGCGCCGGCTTCCTGTGCCCGAAGGGTGTCGCGCTGAAGGACCTGCACGAGGACCCGGACCGGCTGCGCACGCCGCTGATCCGGCGCGGCGCGCGCTTCGTCGAGGCGAGCTGGGACGAGGCCTTCGCCGAGATCGAGCGCCGCCTGTTGCCGCTGCGCGAGGCGCACGGCAAGGACAGCGTCGCGCTGACGCTGGGCAACCCGTCGGCGCACAAGATGGGCCTGCTGCTGTACATGCCGCGGCTGCTGAAGGCGCTGGGCACGCACAATTTCTTCTCGGCCTCGACGCTCGACCAGATGCCCAAGCAGCTGTCGAACGGGCTGATGTACGGCCACTGGCTGTCGATGGCGGTGCCCGACATCGAGCGCTGCGACTTCCTGCTGGTGCTGGGTGCGAACCCGATGGCCAGCAACGGCAGCCTGTGGACGGTGCCGGATTTCCGCGGCAAGGCGCGCGCGATGAAGGCGCGCGGCGGCCGGCTGGTGGTGATCGACCCGCGGCGCACCGAGACAGCCGCGCTCGCCGATGCGCACCACTTCATCCGCCCGGGGGGCGACGTGTTCCTGCTGCTCGGGAT
>NZ_JBFUCB010000365.1:0-6151 GCF_056405435.1 Rhizobacter sp. P1_G5
GCGCACGCCGCGCAGCCGGGCGACCGGGGCACCGTGCTCGTCGCTCAGGTCGATGTCCGCCCCCGCCTCGCCGCGCAGCACCGCGACCGCCTGCACGCGCGCCAGGCCCGGGCGCAGCAACTCGACCTGCTCGATGCCCATCGGCGCCCACAGCGTTGTCGGCACGCCCTGCGCGGCCACCGCGCACAGTTGCAGCGCGCCGTCGAGCAAGGCCGGGTGCAGCCCGAACGCCGCTGCCTGCGCCTCGACCTCGGCCGGCAGCACCAGCGAGGCCCGCGCCCAGCCGCTGCCGCGCTGCACCGCATGCAGGTTGCGGAATGCCGGCCCGAATGCGACGCCAAGCGCCTCGAACCCGGCGTAGATCTCGCCCGACGACACATAGGCCGCACCGCCCGCCGTCTGCAGGGCCTCGGGCAACGGCCCATCACCCACCGCCGCAGTGCAGATGCGCTGCCACGTCTCGTCATCCAGCGCCTGGTGCAGCTCGACCGCCCCCTCGCGCACGATCGCCTGCCAGCGCGCCGGCCCGCTCTCCGGCAGGTACAGCGGCCGCTCGACCGCGAACGCCGACAGCGCCCGGCCGCCGGCCGCCGCACGGCACGCCTCGACCATCGCCGCCGCCGGCATCAACAGCCGCCCGCCGATGCGGTGCTCGTGCAGCGCACCGGCATCGCCCACCGACCACTGCGCGTCGAACACGGTGGCCGTGGTCGCGGGCGTCGACAGCTTCGCGCCGAGCAGCGGATGCGCCCCGCGACGCGAGGACGGCGCTGCCGCAACCGGCGTCGGCCGCAGCCAGAAGCGCTTGCGCTGCCACGGGTAGCGCGGCAGGTCGACCACCTCGCCGCCCTCGCCCGCCACCGCCTCGGCGTCGAGCGTGTGGCCGCGCACATGCAGCGCGGCGGCGGCCTGCAGCAGCGACTCGCGCTCCGGCCGGCCGCGGCGCAAGGACGCGAGCACCTGACCCGTCGCGCCCGATGCGCCCGCCGCCGCCAGGCTCTCGGCGATCGACGCGCTCAGCACCGGGTGCGGGCCGATCTCGAGGAAGCTGCCGAAGCCGTCGCCGGCCATCGCGGTGATCGCCGCATGCAGGCGCACCGGCTCGCGCACGTTGCGGCCGAAGTACGCGCCGTCGAAACGCTGCCCGGTCGCGAGCCCGCCCAGCACGGTCGAGTAGACCGGCACGGCCATCGCCTGCGACGGCACATCCGCCAGCAGCCCGGCCAGCGTCTGCTGGAACGGCGCCATCTGCGCGCTGTGGAAGGCGTACTGCACCGGCAGCATGCGGTGCGAGATGCCGCGCCGCGTCAGCGCCGCCAGCAGTTCGTCGAGCGCCGCCGGCTCGCCCGACAGCACGATGCTGCGCGGGCCGTTGACGGCGCCGAGCGCCAGGCGGTCGCCATAGGGCTTCAGCAGCTGCACGGCTTCGTCTTCGGCCAGGCTCGCCTGCGCCATGCGGCCGGTGCCGGTGGCCTGCTGCATCACGCGGCCGCGCTGGCAGACCACGCGCACCGCATCGGCGAGGCTCAGCACGCCGGCCACCTGCAAGGCCGCGATCTCGCCGACGCTGTGGCCGACCACGCCGTCGGGCACGATGCCCCAGCTGCGCCACAGCGCCGCCAGCGCGACCTGGATCGCGAACAGCGCCGGCTGCGCGACCTCGGTGTCGGCGAGCCGGGACTGCGCCTCGTCCTTCGCCAGTTCGGCCTGCAGCGACCAGCCGGTCAGCGGCTGCATCAAGGCATCGCAGGCATCGATCACGTCGCGGAACACCGCCTGCGCGGCGATCAGCTCGCGGCCCATCGCGAACCACTGCGGGCCCTGCCCGCTGAACACGAACGCGAGCCGCGGCACGCCTTCGCCCGGCACGCGGCCACAGGCGACAGCGGGCGAGACCTCGTCGCGCAGGAAGTCACCCAGGCGCGCCGCGAAGTCGTCGCGCGTGCGGCCGACCAGCGCGAGCCGGTGGTCGAGCGCCGAGCGGCGCGCACCGGCGCTGTGGCACAGGTCGGCCAGGCTCGCGGCGCTGCCGGGCAGGAAATCGCTCCAGGCCTGCGCCAGCGCGCGCAGCGCCGGCTCGCTCTGCGCCGACAGGTGCAGCAGCCGCGGTTCTCCGTCGGCGGACGGTTCGTCAGCCGGCAGGCGCGGCGCCTCTTCGAGGATCACGTGCGCATTGGTGCCGCCGACGCCGAACGAGCTGGTGCCGGCGCAGCGCGTCTGCGCGCCGGCCGGCCACGGCACCGGCTGCGCGGCCACCCGCAGCCGCGTACCGTCGAGCGACAGGTGCTTGTTCAATTGCGTGAAGTGCAGCTGGCGCGGGATCAGTTCGTGCCGCATCGCGAGCACGGTCTTGATGACGCCGCCGACACCGGCCGCGGCCTCCATGTGGCCGAGGTTGGCCTTCGCGGCGCCGAGCCAGCAGGTGCCGCCGCCCGCTTCCACGCGGCCGACGGTGGCGGCCAGCGCCTCGACCTCGATCGGGTCGCCCAGCGGCGTGCCGGTGCCGTGCGCCTCGATGAAGCCRATACGGCCGGGCGCGAGCTGCGCCGACGCGAGCGCCTCGCGGATCAGCGCCTGCTGCGCGAGGCCGTTCGGTGCGGCGAGCAGCGTCGAATGGCCGTCCTGGTTGACGGCCGAGCCGCGCACCACGGCGAGCACGCGGTCGCCGTCGGCGATGGCATCGGCGAGGCGCTTCATCACGATCACGCCGCAGCCCTCGCCGCGGCCGAACCCGTCGGCGCTCTGGTCGAAGGTCTTGCAGCGGCCGTCCGGCGCCATGAAGCCGACCTTGCTGAGCGAGATCATCAGGTCGGGCGTCACCATCAGCGAGACGCCGCCGGCCAGCACGGTGTCGCTCTCGCCGTGGCGCAGGCTCTGGCAGGCGAGGTGGATCGCGACCAGCGACGACGAGCAGGCGGTGTCGATCGAGATGCTGGGGCCGCGCAGGTCGAGCAGGAACGACAGGCGGTTCGCCAGCACGCTGTGCACGGTGCCGGTCAGCGTGCGCGCGTCGATCGCTTCGGGGTCGCGGTATTCGAGCAGCTGGTAGTCGTTGTGGTAGCTCGCGATGAAGACGCCGGTGCGGCTGCCGCGCAGGCGATCGCGCGTCAGGCCGGCGTCGTCGAGCGACTCCATCGCGACCTCAAGGAACAGCCGCTGCTGCGGGTCCATGCGCTCGGCCTCGCGCGGCAGGATGCCGAAGTACGCGGCGTCGAAGCCGTCGATGCGGTCGATGAAGCCGCCCCACTTGGTGGCGGACTTGCCGGGCGCGGAGGCATCGGGGTCGTAGAGGGCGTCGGCGTCCCAGCGGTCGGCCGGCACCTCGCGCACCGCATCGACGCCGTCGACGAGCACCTGCCAGAACGCCTCGGGGCTGTCGGCACCGCCGGGGAAGCGGCAACCCATGCCGACGATCGCGATCGGGTCGGCGCGCATCAGCGCCTCGCTCTGCGCGCGCATCTGCTGGGCCATCAGCGCGAGCTTGACGGCGGAGAGCTGGTTCAGCGGCGGAACAGGCTTGTCGCTCATCGTCAGCGCCTCTTGCGCAGCAGGCGGGCTGCGTCTTCGTCGGAGAGTTCGGCGACGGCGGCCAGCACCGGAGCCGCGGCCTCGGGTGCGGCAGGCGGCACCGCGGCCAGCTCGTGATCGCCCGCCAGGAACGCCACCAGCGCATCGACCGTCGGGTAGTTCCACGCCAGCGTCGCCGACAGCGGCTTGCCGTGCAGCGGCTCGAGCCGGTTGCGCAGCTCCAGCGCCATCAGCGAGGTCAGGCCCATCGTGCCGAGCGGCTTGCGGGCGTCGATCTTCGCCGGCGTCAGCTTCAGCACGCGGCCGACGACGTCGCGCACCGCACGGTCGAGCGCGCGGCGGCGCTCGGCCGGGTCGCTGCTCTCGACGAGCGGCGCATCGCCCACCGGCAGCGCCGCCTCGGCGAGCAGCTCGTTCAGCAACGCCACCTCGCGCGCGCCCAGGCTCTTGCGCATCGCGCGCCAGTCGACCGGCATCACCAGCAGGTGCGGCACATCCTGGCGCAGCGCGTCGCCGAGCAAGGCCAGCGCCTGCGACGGCGCGAAGCCGCCGATGCCCTGGCGCTGCAGCTCGTCGAGCTGGCGCCGGCCGCCCTCGCCGCGCATCACGCCGGTCTGCGTCCACACGCCCCAACCGATGCTCTGCGCGTGCTGGCCCTGCGCGCGGCGCTGGCGCGCCAGTGCGTCGAGGAAGGCGTTGGCCGCGGCATAGCTCGCTTGGCCGGCTTGCGGCATCACGGCCGCCATCGACGAGAAGAACACCAGGCGATCGAGCTCGGGCAGCGCGCGGTGCAGGTTCCACGCGCCCTGCAGCTTCGGCGCCAGCACCGCGGCGAGCGACGCGGCGCCGAGCTCGTGCAGCAGCGTGTCGTCGGTGATGCCGGCCGCGTGGATCACGCTGCGGATCGGCGGGCGGCCCTCGGCGCGGTGGCGCGCCAGGAAGGCCGACAGCGCGGCCTCGTCGGCGACATCGACCGGCACGTAGTCGATGTGGGCGCCTTGTGCTTCCAGTTCGCGCACCGCCTGCACCGCCGGCGTCGGCGATGCAGCCCACTGCTCACGCGCCGGCAGCGGCGTGCGGCCCAGCACCACCAGGTGGCGCACGCCCTGCGCGACCAGCCAGCCGGCCACGTGGCGGCCGACACCGCCGAGCCCGCCCGTCAGCAGACAACTCGCATCGGGGCGCCACGGCAGCGCCAGCGTCGGCTGCGGCGCAGCGCGGCGCAGCACCGGGCGCGTCCAGCGGCCGCCGCGCAGCGTGCACGAACCGGCATCGGCCTGCACCGCGTCGATCACGGCCTCGAGCCCGCCGTCGAGTTCGAGCAGCCCGCCGAAGCGGTCGCCGTGCTCGGCGGCCAGCGTCGCAGCCAGGCCCGACAGCGGCGCCTGCGCCAGCGAACCGGCGCTCACGAGCCACAGCCGCACGTCGATGCCGGCACGCAGGCGGATCACGGCCTGCGCGTCCTGCACGATGGCGTACAGCGCGGGCACGTCGCCGACCGTCTGCACATCGAGCGGCCGCAGGTCGACGACATCGAGGCGCGCCGACGGCGCGAGGCCCGCCAGCGCCGCCGCATCGGCCAGCCGGTGCACCATCTCGCCGCGCTGCTGCAGCGCCTGCGCGAGGCCGCCGCGGTCGCCGATCACGGCCCATTCGCGGACCTGCGGCTTCGGCGTCAGCACCGCCTCGGCGTCAGCCAGCGCGTAGAACGCATCGGCCGCATCGGCACGCGCTGCGGCGCCCAGGCGTTCGAGCACCAGGCCGTCGAGCTGCAGCACCGGGCCTTGCTCGTCGAACAGCAGCGCATCGACACGCACCGGCTCGCCATCGCCTTGCGGCGCGGTCGCGCGGGCATGGATCCAGCCAGGGCCGGTCAGCGGCCGCAACAGGCGCGCACCGTCGAGCCGCGTCGGCAGCCACAGCGCGCCGGGCGGGGCCAGCATCACCATCAGCTGGAAGCAGGCGTCGAGCGCGGCGGGCGGGATGCCGAAGCGCTCGTCGCCCATCGGCGAGAGCTGTGCCAGCGCTTCGGCGGGCGCGAACCAGGCCTGCGCGATGCCGTGCAGCGCAGCGCCGAATTTCGCGCCGGCGGCGTCGAGGCGTGCGTAGAAACCTGCCCCGCTGACTGCCGGTTGCGTGCGCAGCCGCGCCGGCGCGGTGGCGTCGTGGGTGATCGCAGCCAGCGGCGCGACGTACGCCTGCGCATGCAGCGTCCATGCGCTGTCGTCGCGGGTCTGGAAGCTCAAGCCCAGCGTGCCGTCCGCGCCGGCCACGGCCTGCAGCTGCAGCGCGCTCGCGACGTCGGGCTGCAGGTGCAGCGCGCGATCGAAGCGCAGGCCGTGCACGCCGGCACCCGGCGCCAGTGTCTGCACTGCGGCCAGCGACAGCTCCAGCCACGCCGACGCCGGCAGCACCGCGCTGCCATGCAGCGCGTGCGCGAACCAGGCCGGCACGCGGCCCGGGTCGATCGAGACATTCCACAGCGCACCCGCCGGCGTGCCGGCCAGCGCGATGCCGGCGCCGAGCACCGGATGCCGGCTGTCGACCACCGGGCCATGGCCCTGCCCGCCGGCCGGGGCGATGTCGGCCGCGGCGATCCAGTGGCGTTCGCGCTGCCACGGGT
>NZ_JBFUCB010000366.1:0-6149 GCF_056405435.1 Rhizobacter sp. P1_G5
GGGGCGGGCGTCGGCGCGGGAGCCGGAGCGGGTGCCGGTGTCGGCGCAGGAGCCGGGGCGGGGGCCGGGCCGTCGGCCGCGCCGAKGTCGGTCCACAGGCTCGCSGTGGTCGGGTTCCAGCCGGTGCTSGCGTAGTCGGTCTGCGCCACGGTGGCGCGGTAGTTGCGGCCGTTGTACGTCACCAGCGAGCCGGCGGCGTAGAAGGTGTCGGSCTTCCAGGCGGGGTAGCTGGCGGCCTGGGCCGTCGCGGTCACGAGGACGGCGGCGAAGGCGCTGAGCAGACGCATCTGGCTCGAGCGGGGGACGAGGGCGGTGACGGGCATGGAGGTCTCCGGGTGGAACGGGGGGCGTTACGGCGTTCGGGACTCTAGCCGCTGCAATACCATTTGAGTACCACTTGAACGATGAAAGTGGTAATGGTTTGTGCCCGCGAGCCGCAAAACGCGATCCAATAGCCGCGTCTCCACTTCCGTGCTTTCGTCCGAACCGTGTCCGAGTCCTTGCTGGACCCCACCCTCGCTCCACCCAAGTCCACGCTGGCCGTCTCCTTCTGGGGCGACCGGTGGCCGCGGTTGCGGCCCTGGCTGCTGGGCGCCGTCGCGCTGGGGCTGGCGCTGGCCGTCGGCCTCGCGCTGCGCCAGCTGCTGCTGCAGGTGCACTACAGCGCGGTGATGGCGGCCGTGGCCACCACGCCGGCGTCGAGCATCGGCCTGGCGCTGATCGCCACCGTGCTGAGCTACCTCGCGCTCAGCGGCTACGACAGCTCGTCGCTGCGCTATGCCGGCGCTCGCGTGCGGCATGCCACCGTGCTGCTGACCTCGTTCGTCGCCTATGCGCTGTCGAACACCATCGGGCTCGGGCCGCTGTCGGGCGGCGCGGTGCGCATGCGGCTGTACACCGCTGCCGGGCTGGAGCCGGCACAGGTCGGGCGGGTGATCGCCTTCAATGCAGCCGCCTTCGGGCTCGGCATGGCGGCGTTCGGCGCGCTCGCGCTGCTGTGGGGCGCCGACGACGTGGGCGGCCTGTTGCGCATGCCGCCGCTGCTGCTGCGGCTGCTGGCCGCCGCGCTGCTGCTGGGGCTGGCCRGCTTCATCTGGCTGTGCACGAAGCGCCGCGGCCTGCGCATCGGCCGCTGGAGCATGCGCCTGCCGACGCCCGAGCTCGCGCTGCGCCAGCTGGTGATCTCGGCGCTGGAGCTGTGCGCCTCGGCGGCGGCACTGTGGGTGCTGTTGCCGGGCCAGCACATCCCGCTGCCGACCTTCATCGCGTTCTACGCCATCGCCGTCACGGCCGGCATCATCAGCCACGTGCCGGGCGGCGTCGGCGTGTTCGAGGCGGTGATGCTGCTGGCCAGCGGCGRCACCGTGCCGAGCGATGTGATGCTGGGCGCGCTGCTGCTGAACCGCGGCATCTACTACGTGCTGCCGCTGGTGCTGGCCACCGGCATGCTGGTGGCCTACGAGCTGCGCTCCGGCGTGGCCGCGCCGGTGGGCCGCATGGCGGTGCACCTGAGCCCGCGGCTGATGGCGGCGCTGACGCTGGTCGCGGGCCTGTGGCTGATGGTCTCCGGCGTGACGCCGTTCACCGAGGACGCGCGCGAGATCCTCGCGCACCTGAACGTGCCGGTGCCGCTGATCGAGGCGTCGCACTTCCTCGGCAGCGTCGCCGGCCTCGGCCTGCTGCTGGTGGCGCGCGGGCTGTTGCACCAGCTGGATGCCGCCTGGTGGGCCGCGCTGGTGCTGTCGGTGATCGCCGCGGTGCTGGCACTGCCCAAGGGCATCGCGGTCACCGAGGCCGCGATGCTGACCACGCTGGCGCTGCTGCTGCTGATCTCGCGCAACCAGTTCGATCGCCGCTCCTCGCTGTTCTCGCAGCGGCTCGAGCCCGAATGGCTGCTGGCGCTCGGCGGCGTGCTGGTCGCCTGCGTGTGGGTGCTGTTCTTCGCGTACCGCGAGGTGGCCTACAGCAACCGGCTGTGGTGGCAGTTCGAGCTCGACGGCCAGGCGCCGCGCTCGCTGCGCGCGCTGACCGCCATCGCGCTGATCGCGCTCGCCTACGGCATGTGGCAGCTGCTGCGGCCGCCGGCCGGCGACGTGGCCGAGACCTCGCCCGAAGAGATGGCGCGGGCCGCGGCGATCGTGCGCGCCAATCCATCATCGGACGGCTGCCATGTGCTGGTCGGCGACAAGCACCTGATGTTCTCGCCGTCCGGGCGCAGCTTCCTGATGTTCGGCAAGCAGGGTCGTTCGTGGGTGTCGCTGTACGGCCCGTTCGGCGATGCGCGCGAATGGCCCGACCTGGTGTGGCAGTTCATCGAGCGCGCCAACGACCATGGCGGCCGCGCCGCGTTCTACCAGGTGCGCCCGGCCACGCTGCCGCTGTACCTCGATTGCGGGCTGCACGCGCTGAAGCTCGGCGAATACGCCACCGTGCCGCTGCCCGATTTCAGCCTGAAGGGGGCGAAGCGCGCCAACCTGCGCACCGGCGTGAACCGCGGCGAGCGCGAGGGGCTGCAGTTCGAGGTGGTGCCGGCCGACGGCGTGGCCGCGCTGCTGCCGCAGCTGAGGCAGGTGTCCGATGCGTGGCTGGCCGAGCAGCGCGGGCRCGAGAAGAGCTTCTCGGTCGGGCGCTTCGATGCGGACTACGTGCAGCGCCTGCCGGTGGCGATCGTGCGGCGCGACGACCGCATCCTCGCCTTCGCCAACCTGCTGACCACCGATGCCCGCAAGGACGCGAGCCTCGACCTGATGCGCCACCTGCCCGATGCACCGCCCGGCACGATGGACTTCCTGTTCGCGAAGATCATGCTGCACCTGCAGGCCGAGGGCTACGAACGCTTCGGGCTCGGCATGTCGCCGATGGCCGGCATGGCCGAGCGCCGCCGAGCGCCGCGTTGGCAGCGGCTCGGGCGGCTGCTGTTCGAGCACGGCGACCGCTTCTACAACTTCCGCGGGCTGCACAACTTCAAGGACAAGTTCGAGCCCGACTGGGAGGCGCGCTACCTGGCCGCGCCGCCCGGGCTGGCGCCGGTCTTCATCCTGGCCGACGTGGCGGCGCTGATCGGTGGCGGCCTCAAGGGAGCGATCAGCCGATGAGGCGCGTGCTCGCACTGGTGGCAGGGCTCCTGCTGATCCCGATGGCGCCGTGCCACGCGCAGGTG
Source organism: Rhizobacter sp. P1_G5 (assembly GCF_056405435.1). Classification (NCBI taxonomy): domain Bacteria; kingdom Pseudomonadati; phylum Pseudomonadota; class Betaproteobacteria; order Burkholderiales; family Sphaerotilaceae; genus Rhizobacter; species Rhizobacter sp. P1_G5. Next base: position 3,161 of record NZ_JBFUCB010000366.1, read on the forward strand.
CGGCCCCAACCCAGACAGACGCCGATGCAGACCGCGCCCGGCACGGTGGCGCACGGGCTGTTCAACGACGTGCGCCTGTTCAAGCCGGCGGGCACCGTGCAGCAGTTCGTGTTCATGCTGTCGGCGAACGATGCGCCGGATGCCGCCGAGCAGCAGGCCATCGACCGCATGGTGGAGGGCGGGGCGCTGGTGGCGGCGGTGCCGCTGGCGCCGTTCTACAAGCGGCTGGAGAAGCAGGACGGCAAGTGCACGTATGCGGCAGGCGCCTTCGAGAACCTGTCGCGCCATTTGCAGGCGTACGAGCAGGTGCCGGGGTATCGGTTGCCGATGCTGGTGGGCAGCGGTGCGGCGGCGCCGTTCGCCTATGGCGTGCTGGCGCAGGCGCCGGCGGGGAGTTTCTCGTCGGCGCTGTCGCTGGGGTTCTGCCCGCGGCTCGCGCTGAAGACGCCGCTGTGCGCGACCAACGGCCTGCGCTGGGCGGCCGCCGGCGCCGGCGGTTTCGAGCTGCTGCCCGCGACGACGCTGGCCACGCCGTGGACGGCGGTGCAGGGCGCCGCGTGTCCAGCTGACAGCGTGCAGGCCTTCGTGCAGCAGGTGCCGAAGGCGCGCTGGGTGGCCGATGGCCCTGCGGCATTCGCGACGGCGTACGCGCAACTCTCGTCTGCCCAGCAGGCCGCCGCGCCGGTGGTGCCGCCGGCGCCGGAGCAACTGGCCGACCTGCCGATGGTGGAGGTGCCTGTCCCTGGTGTCGGTGCGGGTGCCGGCCGGCGCTTCGCCGTGCTGCTGTCCGGCGATGGGGGCTGGGCCGGCATCGACAAGGAGCTCGCGGCGGCGCTGGCGGCGCAGGGCATTCCGGTGGCGGGCTTCGATTCGCTGCGCTACTTCTGGAAGGCGCGCACGCCCGAGGGCCTGGCGAGCGATCTGGATCGGCTGATCCGCTACTACGCCGCGCGCTGGCAGCGATCGGAGGTGATCCTGATCGGCTACTCGCAGGGGGCCGACGTGCTGCCGTTCGCCGTCAACCGGCTGCCGGCCGCGACGCGCTCGACGATCAAGCTCACCGCGCTGCTGGGGCTCGCGCAGAAGGCCTCGTTCGAGTTCCACTTCAGCAACTGGCTGGGGCCGAGCGGCGACAAGCCGATCCTGCCCGAGGCGCGCCGGCTCTCGGCCGCCGACACGCTGTGCGTGCAGGGCGACCGCGAGAAGGATTCACTGTGCCCGAAGCTCGTGCCGGCGCATGCGCGGGTGCTGGTGATGAAGGGCGATCACCACTTCGGTGGGGACTATGCGCGGCTGGCGCGCTTGATCGTCGAGGCAGTGCGCTAGGGAATCTCCGCGTAGGCCGCCATGAACACCCTGACCGCCTCGCGCAACAGGGCCCGGTTCTCCCGCRCATCCGGCATGTCGAGCATGAGCAGCCCCCGGATGTGGCCGTCGCCCAGGAACATCGACAGGAACAGGTCCGCCGCCTGCCGCGGGTGCCGCACCTTCAGCGTGCCGGCCGCGTCGGCGCGGCGCAGGTACGCGGCCAGGTCGCCGATCAACCGTTCGGCTCCCTGCCGGTAGAAGGCCCGGCAGGCCTCGGGTTGTACCCCGGCGGCGCCGTAGAGCGAGCGGAACTGCGACAGCGCCTCGTCCTCGCGCGCCAGCGTCAGGAACTGCTCGCCGATGGACAGCAGCGCCTTCTGGGGCTGCTGCGCGTCCAGTGCTTCGGCGCCCGCGAGGCCGCCCACCACGCGCTCGGTGCGATCGCGTACCTCTGCCTCGAACAGCCCCTCCTTGGACCCGAAGTGGCTGTAGATGGTCATCTTCGAGACACCGGCGTCGGCGGCGATCGCGTCCACGCTGGACCGCTCCAGGCCGTGCGCATAGAAGTGCCTGCGCGCCGCATCCAGGATGCGGCGGTAGCGCTCGGGGTCCCGCGGCCTGCCGCGGCGCGGCGTCGGCGCGGCATCGTTCTCGGTTTCGTTCTTGGGCATCTTATTTAATGTACTTGAAAGTCCATTATGGCCAGGGTACACTTACTGTACTCAATCGTCCAGTATATGAATCACTTCATGCCGCTCCCCCTGCATCGCAGCCTCGACACCGGCGCCTGGGCGATCCGCGCCGTGGCGTTGGCCGCGCTGTTGTTCTTGTCGGCCTRCTCGGTGGCGCCTGTGCAGCCCCCGTCGCCTTCAGTGCCGCTGGCCGCTGCTTTTGCGCACGGCGCACCGGCGCCCGTTGCCGGCCAGGCTCTCGACGGCGCCTGGTGGGCCGGCTATGGCGACCCGGCGCTGACTGCGCTGATCGACGAAGCGCTGGCCGCCAACCAGGATGTGGCCATCGCGCTGCAACGCGTCGCCCAGGCCCGTGCGGGTCGCGATGCCCAGGGCTCTCGCCTGTGGCCCACGGTGGGCCTGCAGGCGTCGGCCTCGCGCAGCGAAAGCGGCCTGCCCGATCCGGTCAAGCAGGGGCAGCCTGACACGCGCGCGCTTCGCGCCGGTGTCGATGTGGCGTGGGAGATCGACCTGGCCGGCGGCGTGCGCGCTGCCCGCGATGCGGCGCAAGCCGACGCCGCGGCCGCCACCGCGGGCGTGGACGGCGCGCGCTTGCTGGTGGCCAGCGAGGTGGCGCGGCAATACTTCGTGCTGCGCAGCGCTGAAGAGCAGCTGCGCATCGTGCAGGCACTGGCCGCGGCCCAGCACGAGACGGCCACCCGCGTGGGCAGCCGCCAGCGCGAAGGCGAGGCGAGCGCCTTCGACCTCGACCGAGCAGGCGCCGAAGCGGAGGCGCTCGACGCGCAGCTGCCTCCACTGCGGATGCTGGCCGGCGTCTCGCAGACCCGGCTGGCCGTGCTGCTGGGCCGCAACCCATCGGCACGCGTCGTCGACGACGGTGCAGCGTTTGTGTGGCCCTCGGTGCGCGACATCGGGACCGGCCAGCCCAGCGAGCTGCTGAGGCGTCGCCCCGACCTGATCGCCGCCGAGGCGCGCGTCGCGGCCGAGAC
>NZ_JBFUCB010000367.1:0-6136 GCF_056405435.1 Rhizobacter sp. P1_G5
CTCGTGATGCTGCGCAACAAGAAGATCGAGAACCCGTGGCGCAAGCACGGGAACATCCCGCTGTGAGGGGCATGAAGATGTTCACCAAGATCCTGATCGCCAACCGCGGCGAGATCGCCTGCCGCGTGATCCACACCGCGAAGAAGATGGGCATCCAGACGGTCGCCGTCTATTCCGATGCCGACCGCGACGCCCGCCACGTGGAGCTCGCCGACGAGGCGGTGCACATTGGTCCGGCACCGTCGCGCGAGTCCTACCTGGTGATGGACAAGATCATCGCCGCCTGCAAGCAGACCGGCGCGCAGGCGGTGCACCCGGGCTACGGCTTCCTCAGCGAGAACGAGGAGTTCGCGCGCCGCGTCGAGGAGGAAGGCATCGTCTTCATCGGCCCGAAGCATGCGTCGATCGCCGCGATGGGCGACAAGATCGCGTCGAAGAAGCTGGCGGCTGCCGCGAGGGTCAACACCATCCCCGGCCACAACGCCGCGATCGACACTGCGCAGCATGCGGTCGAGATCGCGAAAGGCATCGGCTACCCGGTGATGATCAAGGCGAGTGCCGGCGGCGGCGGCAAGGGCCTGCGCGTCGCGTTCAACGACAAGGAGGCGTTCGAAGGTTTCACCGCGTGCCAGAACGAGGCGCGCAACAGCTTCGGCGATGACCGCGTGTTCATCGAGAAATTCGTCGAGGAGCCGCGCCACATCGAGATCCAGGTGCTGGGCGATGCGCACGGCAACACCGTCTACCTGTGGGAGCGCGAGTGCTCGATCCAGCGCCGCCACCAGAAGGTGATCGAGGAGGCGCCCAGCCCCTTTCTCGATGAGAAAACCCGCCAGGCGATGGGCGAGCAGGCGGTGGCGCTCGCGAAGGCGGTGAACTACCAGTCGGCCGGCACGGTGGAGTTCGTGGTCGGCAAGGACCGCAGCTTCTACTTCCTCGAGATGAACACCCGGCTGCAGGTGGAGCACCCGGTGACCGAAGGCATCACCGGGCTCGACCTGGTGGAGCTGATGATCCGCGTGGCGGCCGGCGAGAAACTGCCGTTCACGCAAGGCCAGATCAAGCGCGACGGCTGGGCGATGGAGTGCCGCATCAACGCCGAAGACCCGTTCCGCAACTTCCTGCCGTCGACCGGCCGGCTGGTGCGCTACCTGCCGCCGGCCCAACAAGGCGGCGTGCGCGTGGACACCGGCGTCAGCGAGGGCGGCGAGATCCCGATGTTCTACGACTCGATGATCGCGAAGCTGATCGTGCACGGCCGCGACCGCGCCGACGCGATCGCGAAGATGCGCGAGGCGCTGAACGGCTTCGCGATCCGCGGCATCAACTCGAACATCCCGTTCCAGGCGGCGCTGCTCGCGCACCCGAAGTTCGTCGCCGGCGACTTCAATACCGGCTTCATCGCCGAGCATTTCCCGAAGGGCTTCTCGGCCGAACTGGTGACGCCTGCCGATCCGCTGTTCCTGCGCGCGCTGGCGGCGGTGGCAAACCGCCAGCACCTGGAGCGCGCGGCGCGCATCAGCGGGCAGATGCCGGGGCACGAGTTCCAGGTGGGCGATGCCTTCGTCGTCGTCGTGCCGCTGGGCGAAGGGCGCAGCGAGCGCACCGCGCTGACGGTGCGGCCGCAAGGGGGCGCTTACGACGTGCGCATCGGCGACGCGCAGTACCTGATCGAGTTCGATTCGAACCTGCGCGACCTGGTGATCCACGGGCACTGCAACGGCAAGCCCTTTGTCGCGCAGATCGAGCGGCTGGGGCTGCCGTACCGCGTCTCGCACGACGGCGCGGCCATCGAGGCGCGCGTGCTGGCGCCGCGCGTGGCCGAACTGCAGGCGCTGATGCCGTTCAAGGCGCCGCCGGACCTGTCCAAGTTCCTGCTGTCGCCGATGCCAGGGCTGCTGGTCGACGTGGCGGTGACACCGGGCCAGCAGGTGCGCGCCGGCGAGCGTCTCGCGACGATCGAGGCGATGAAGATGGAGAACATCCTGGTGGCCACGCAAGACGCCGTGGTCGCCGAGGTGTCGGCCGCGAAGGGCGAGAGCCTGGCGGTCGATCAGGTCATCATCCGTTTCGCGTGACGCCATGAGCACAACTCAACGCCCCTTCAAGGTCCTCGGCATCCAGCAGGTCGCGATCGGCGCCGAGCGCAAGGACCGGCTGCGCACGCTGTGGGTCGACATGCTGGGCCTGGAGGTCACCGGCAACTTCGTCAGCGAGCGCGAGAACGTCGATGAAGACATCTGCGCGATGGGGCATGGTGCATTCAAGGTCGAGGTCGACCTGATGCAGCCGCTCGACCTGCAGAAGAAGCCGGCGGTGCACACGACACCGCTGAACCACATCGGGCTGTGGATCGACGACCTGCCGCGCGCGGTCGAGTGGCTCACGGCRAACGGTGTGCGCTTCGCCCCCGGCGGCATCCGCAAGGGCGCGGCCGGCCACGACATCTGCTTCGTCCACCCGAAGAGCAACGATGAATTCCCGGTGGCCGGCGAGGGCGTGCTGATCGAGCTGGTGCAGGCGCCGCCGGAGATCGTCGCGGCGCTCGGCTGACCCCGGGCCCCGGGGCTGGCGCACCGAAGTGCGGCTGGCCTACACTGGGCGCCCGCGGGCTCGGGCGAACGCGGGCGGATCAGGAAGACCAGCCATGGATTCCATTGCCACTTCTGCAGTCGTAGGGGCGAGTCCGGCGAGGCGCTGGCTGCTGACCTGCTTGATCGGGTTCGCGCTGCCCCCCTCGCGCGCCGATGCGGCGCCGGCCCAGGCGGTGCTGCGGCTGGCACGCCTCGAGAACATTCCGGATCAATACGTCGGCGGCGAGATCCTGAAAGCCGTCTACCAGCGCCTGGACATCGCGATCGAGTTCGTCGACCTGCCGGCCAAGAGGGCCCTCGTCGAGTCGAGCCAGGGGCGCGTGGATGGGGAGGTGCACAGGATCCTCGCCGTGCAGAGCGAGTTTCCGTCGTTGCTGCCGGTGCGGGCTTCGATCAACTACATCGAGCCATYGGCCTTCGTGAAGCAGCGCGAACTCCGGATCGACGGCTGGAGCTCGATCGCGCCGTATTCGATCGGCATCGTTCGCGGCGTCGGCTCCTCCGAGCGTGGAACGAGCGGGATGAGCAAGGTCGAAGCGGTCGCGACGATGGAGCAGCTGATGCAGATGCTCGCCAGCGGACGCATCGATGTGGYGGTCTGCGATCGGTTCAGCGGTGTGCTGCTGAACAGGAAGCTGCGCCTCGACGCGGTGGTTCGCCCGTTGTCGCCGGCGCTGGAGCACATCCCGCTGTATCACTTCCTGCACGAGCGGCATCGCGAGCTCGTGCCCCGGGTGGAGAAGGTCGTCCAGGAGATGGAGGCCGGTGGCGAACTGGAACGCCTGCGTCGGGAGATCACGCTTCGCATGCTTCGCGAGGCCGAACGATGAGCGTTGTGTCCACGCCGGCCTGGAGCGGCGTGCGCCATGCCTTGTTCAACGGCAACGGCCTGGCCAAGCGCCTGCTGATTGCGGTGGTCCTGTTCAGCTCGCTGGTGACGACGTTCATCACGGCCGTCGATCTGTATGTCGACTACCGACGCGACTTGCGCGAGATCGACAGCGCGTTCCGCTTCATCGGGTCGAGCTACGCACCGTCGCTCGCGCACAGTGTCTGGCAGTTCGACGCGGAGGCGGTGCAAAGCCAGCTGGAGGGCCTGCTGCGGCTGCCCGACATCGAATCGGCCCGCATCGACGTCGAGGGCCGCACGCGCTGGTCGGTGGTCCGGGCCGAATCGCAGCGGCGCCTGCAGACCTCCGTGCCCCTGATGCATGAGCAAGGCGGAGCCGCCGTCCTCATCGGGACACTGCATGTGACCGCCAGCGTCGATGGCGTGCTCACGCGCATCGGGAGCCGGCTCGTGACCGCGCTGGTCGGCAATGCCGTCAAGACCGCGCTGGTGGCCGTGTTCCTGCTGCTCGTCTTCCAGTACATGGTGACCCAGCATCTGGCCAAGGTGGCGCGGCATGTTCGCAGCATCGATCCCCTGCACGCGGGGCCCGGCGATCCTCCGCTGGTGCTCGACCGGCATGCCGCCGGCCGCTGGCGTCCGGACGCGCTCGACACCGTCGTCGCGGCCATCAATGCGTTGTCGAACTCGGTGCGGCGGGCGAACCTCGAGGTCCAGGCGTCGCAGGCGCAGCTGGCCGACAGCGAGATGCGCTTGCGCCTCGGCATGGAGGCCGCGTCTGCAGGACTGTGGGAGTGCGACCTGGCCCTGCAGCGGGTCGAAGCCAATGACGAGTGCGCGCGCATCGTCGGCGTCGAGCCCTCGCAGCTGAGGCCGCAGCTCGCGTTCTGGCGCGAGCGCGTCCATCCCGACGACATCGAGGCCGTGGCGGCTGAACTGCGCAGCGATCCGGACCAGCGCACGAAGGCGCTGAGGATCGAGCTGCGGCTCAGGCATGAGCAGTTGGGTTGGCGCTGGGTCGTCCTGCGGGGCCGCATCGTCGAGCGCGACGCGCAGGGGGCGCCGCTGCGCGCGCTGGGAACGGCGATGGACGTCGACGATCGCAAGCGTGCCGAGGCGGCAGTGCGTGCGAGCGAGGCCCGATTGCGTGCGCTGACGGCCCACACGGCGGTGCTGATCTACGAGGTCGATGCGAACGGCCGCACGATCTTCGCCAACCGCGGCGACGATCCGCCGCGCCGGCGCGTTGTCGGGACCCTGGCGCAGGACTGGTATCCGCCTGAGCAAAGGGAACGCTTCAACGGCTACCTGCATGCCGCTTTCACGAGCGGCTCGCGCCAGAGCTTCGAGAGCATGCTGCCCAACGAAGCCGGCGTGCCGCGTCACTACGTCATCACGATCGCGCCGATCACCGCGGCAGACGGCGCGCGCAGCGTGGCCATCACGGCGCTGGATGTCTCGGAGCTGAAACAGGCCCAGGAGGCGTTGCTCGAGGCCAATCGTCGACTGGAGTCCCGGGTGCTGGAGCGCACCCGGGCGCTGGAAGCGGCACGCGACGAAGCCGAGCGCGCCAATCGCGGGAAGTCGGAGTTTCTCTCGCGCATGAGCCACGAACTGCGCACGCCGATGAACGCCATCCTCGGCTTCGCGCAGCTTCTCGAGATGACCGAGCGCTCGGACAAGCACGGCCACTGGCTTTCCGAGATCCGCCATGCGGGCGATCATCTGCTCGAACTGATCGACGAGCTGCTCGACCTGGCGCGCATCGAGGTCGGCAAGCTGAACGTCCGCCTGGCGCCGGTGGACCTGGATGCCGTCGTTCAAGAGGCCGTGTCGATGTGCCGCGTGGGCGCCGACGCACGGCAGGTGGCGTTGACCGCCGATGCGGGCGGTGACGCGCTGGCGGTCGTCGCCGATCGCACCCGCTTGCGGCAGATCCTGGTGAATTTCCTGTCCAACGCGGTCAAGTACAACCGCGTCGGGGGGCGTGTCGTCGTCCATCGGGATCGCAGCGCCGACGGCCGACGCGTGCGGGTCACCGTCAGCGACACCGGGCCGGGGATCGCGAGCGAAAGGCTGGCGCTGCTCTTCACGCCGTTCGAGCGTCTCGGCCAGGAGGACTCCGATGTGCAGGGTTCGGGCATCGGGCTGGCCTTGTCCAGGCGGCTGGCCGAGCTGATGCACTGCGACGTCGGTGCGGAGTCGGTCGAAGGCGAGGGCTCCCGCTTCTGGATCGAGCTGCCGCTCGCGGCAACGGACATCGAGGCCGCGGTGAGCGCGCCCCTGGCCGTGCAGCGCACGGCGCACCGGACGCTGCGTGTCCTGTACATCGAGGACAACCCGATCAACCTGGCACTGATGCAAGCCGCCTTCGAGGACCGCCCGGACCTGGAGCTGCTGACTGCCCAGGACGGGGCCAGCGGGGTGGCGATGGCCGGCGCCGAGCGGCCCGACGTGATCCTGCTCGACATCCTGCTGCCGCGCATGAGCGGCTTCGAGGTGCTGCAGGAGCTCCGGCGCGATCCGCGGCTGCGGGACACGCCGGTCGTCGCCGTGACCGCGTCGGCCATGGCCCACGACGTGGATCGAGGCAAGGCGGCCGGCTTCGCAGCCTACGTCACGAAGCCGTTCCGGTTCGACGAGTTGCTGGCGCTGGTCGTGACGCTGGGTGCCGGCCGCTGAACGCCGGACG
>NZ_JBFUCB010000368.1:0-6104 GCF_056405435.1 Rhizobacter sp. P1_G5
GCTGAAGGCGAACCCGCAAGGCCGGCGCCTGCTGATGCGGGTGGTGGGCGCGGGCCTGGTGGCGATGGCCGGCTTCACCGCCTGGACCGCCGTGGGTTGAACACCCGGCTCAGCCTGCTCGCGCCATACACGACGACTTCGCCCGCGGTGCTGACGCCGCAGCGACAACAGGTGGCGGGGCCGGATCCTCGAGCGGACCTCGCTCCGACTGCCAATAGACCCCCTGGACGGACAGCGCGGGCTCCGAGGACACCTCGATCCTGGCGACTTGTGCACCCACTTGCAAATCAGCCTTGCACGGTGTGCTCGCGCAGGCCGCCAGCTCATCGTTCTTGAGCACCTTGCCGTGCATGCTCCAGGCCTGCAGAGGCGGTCTCAACGCAACGCGATCTCCGTTCGCAAGAACGACATGGACCGACACCCTCGCGTTCTGCATGGCGGCCGCGAAGGCCTGATCCATCGTCCTGGAATCCTGCAAGGGAATGCCGCCTCGCAGCGACAGGCACAGCGAAGTCGACTCTCCGACGATCTTCATCGTTTCGCTGGAGGTCAGCACCGAGGGTTCGGGCGTGAGCAGCACCGGCTGCCTGGCCAGGACGACCACGTTCGTTTCGCGTCCCGAGAGCGCGTCGAAGAGCTTCTCCGGGGCGAAGTCGCAGCCGACGACCAGCAGCGCGGAGGCGGCGAGGGCAAGGCTTTGCAATCGATGGGAAGAAATGTTGCTCATGGGTCAGGACTGCGGGTCGAACTGGTACTTGGCCATGGGGCGCTCTCTTCGGGATTGGCGTCGCTGCCGATGATCGCTCAGCGGGAGGAGCGTTTCCGTGCCGCTGTCCCCGCCATCCCGCTGATCCCGCCCAGGATCAGATCGATCCCCGCCAGAAAGTCGGCGCGGTCGTCGTGCTGCTGCAGTTGCTCCGCCATCGATCGTGTGAACGGGTACTCGGTTTCATCGAGTTCCGACCACGCGATGGAGACCTCGCCCAGGAAGCCCTCCCGATCGATCTCGCGCTCCTGCGCCGAGAGCCGGTTCGCGGCGTTCTGTCCGCCGACGCCGAGGATGTAGTGCAGCAGTGCCGACGCTGCCGCCCATTGCCCGGCCTTCGGCACGCCGAGTGCCTGCACATGCCGCCCGATGCGCTCGAACAGGCGCACCATCGGCAGTTGCCCGGCCGCCTGCAGCAGCGCCGAGCCGATCCAGGGATGCTCGTCCATCGCGTCGAACATGCCCGCCGCCAAGCCGTGGAGGGTGTCGCCCTGCGCCTGCATCGCACCGGCGATCACCGCGTCGCAGGCGGCGACCACCAGATCGCCCTTGTTCGCGATGTGCCAGTAGATCGCGCCGGGCCCCGTCGCCAGGCGCTCCGACAGGGCGCGGAATGTCAGCCCGCCTTCRCCGGCGCTGTCGAGCAGCTCGATGGCGGTCTCGATGATGCGATCCCGCGAGAGGGAATCCTCGCGCCGCTGAGGCGCGCGTGATTTCTTGGGCATGCCGCATCTTGACACAAGTGGAATGCCGTTCCAATATCATGGAATGACATTCCATTCACGCACGATCGCCATCGTCGGCGCTGGCCTCGGCGGGCTGATGCTGGCCCGGATCCTCCATGTCCACGGCATCGCCTCGACCGTCTACGAGGCCGAGGTCTCGCCCACCGCACGCGCCCAGGGCGGCATGCTCGACATCCACCACGACAGCGGCCAGCTCGCCTTGAAGGCGGCCCGGCTGCACGACGAGTTCCGCCGCCTGGTCCATCCCGGCGGCCAGGCCTCGCGGGTGCTCGACAGGGCCGCAGCGGTGCTGCTCGATCAACCCGACGACGGCAACGGCGGCCGGCCGGAGGTGCGAAGGAGCGAACTGCGCCGCCTGCTGCTCGAGTCATTGCCTGCCGGCACGGTGCAGTGGGGGCACAAGCTCGCCTCGGCGGCGGCGTTGGGCGGCGGCCTGCACCGCCTGGCGTTCGCGAACGGCAACAGCGTGGTGTCGGACCTGCTGGTGGGTGCCGATGGCGCCTGGTCGAAGGTTCGTCCGCTGGTGTCCGATGCGACACCGGTCTACCTCGGCACCACGTTCGTCGAGGCCTGGTTGACCGACGCCGACGTGCGCCATCCCGCGAGCGCCGAAGCCGTGGGCGGCGGCGCGCTCTTCGCGGTGGAGCCGGGCAAGGGCATCTTCGCGCACCGTGAGCCGGGCGGCGTGTTGCACGCCTATGTGGCGCTGCGCAAGCCGATGGCATGGATCGAAGCGGTCGAGGCCGCCGATCCGGCTGCGCTGCGGTCCCGCATCGCGAAGGAGTTCGAAGGGTGGGATCGCGCGCTCACCGCCCTCATCACCGAGGCCGAGTCGGCGCCCGTGTTCCGGCCGATCCACGCGTTGCCCGCAGCCCATCGGTGGGAGCGCGTCCCGGGGGTGACGCTGCTCGGCGATGCGGCGCATCTGATGGCGCCCGCGGGTGACGGCGCGAATCTCGCGATGGTCGACGGCGCCGAGCTGGGCGAAGCCCTCGCGGCGAACCCCGCTGATCCCGAGGCCGCGCTGGCGGCCTATGAGGCGAAGGTCTTTCCGCGCAGCGCCGAGGCGGCCGCAGGTTCGGTCGATGTGCTCGACGCGTGCCTCGGCGATGAGGCACCGCACAGCCTGGTGCGGTTCCTTGGTGAGGTCCGAGCTACGCCGTGAAGTAGTCCGGATGCGCCAGGCGGATCGCGTCGATCTGCCCCAGGGTGCCGGACAGGTGATCGCGCAGGCTCGCCTGCGCAGCCTCGGCGTCGCCGCTGGCGATGGCGTCCACGATGCGGCGGTGGTCGCGCACGATGGCGCGCTGCTTGCCGAGCGTGGGCAGGTTCAGCATGCGCAGGCGGTCGACGTGCCCGCTGTGCTTGCGCACCAGGTCGAACAGGTCCGGCACGCCCGCGGCGACGTACATCAGCCGGTGAAACGCCCGGTCAGCCGCGATGAACTCGAGGTAGGCGGTGCTGCCCATCAGCGCCGTCTGCACGTCGATCTGCGCGCGCAACTGGCTGAGCAGCAGCGCATCGGCATGCCCGGTCAGCGTGAGCACCACCTCGGCCTCGATCGAGCGGCGCAGGAACTGCGCCTGCACGGCCGCCACCGCATCGATGCGGCTCACGACCGTGGCGTGCTGCGGAAAGATGTCGACCAGGCCCTCTTCGCCGAGCTTGATCAGCGCATCGCGAACCGGCGTCTGGCTGAGGCCGAAGTGCGCCGCCAGGTCGGCACGCGAGAGCACCGTGCCCGGGGCCATCTCCAGCGACAGGATCAGGTCGCGCAGGCGCTCGAAGACCTGCGGCGCCGCATGGCGCGAGCGGTCCAGGGCGACGGAACGGCTGGGGGACGGGGCGGGCATGAAGCGCATTCTAGCGGTGGGGTCGGTACATTGACACACTAATATATTAGTGCTTCACTTCGGGTCAGCGAGCCGCGCCCATGCAGCGCGGCCCACCCCGCCACCACCGGAGACTCCCTTGAATCGTCGAACCCTCGTGTCGTGCCTTGCCCTGCCGTTCGCCCTGCCGTTGTCGCTGGCCCTCGCCGGCGCCGCCGCGGCCCAGACGCCGGAGTGGCCGCAGGCCAAGCCCATCACCTACATCGTTCCCTTCACGGCGGGCGGCTCCACCGACGTGGTCGGGCGCGTCCTCGCCGAGAAGTTGCAGCTCGCGCTGAAGCAGACCGTGGTCGTCGACAACAAGCCCGGGCAGGCCGGCGGCATCGGCGCGAGCTTCGTCGCCAAGGCCGCACCCGACGGCTACACGCTGTTCGGCGGCACGATCAGCACGCACGCGATCAACGCCAGCCTGTACAAGAACCTCGGCTACGACCCGGTGAAGGATTTCGAGCCGGTCGCCCTGGTGGCCACGCTGCCCAACGTGCTGCTGGTCGACCCCGCGCTCGGCGTGAACTCGGTGGCCGAGCTGATCGCCTTGCTGAAGAAGGACGAGAAGCGGCGCACCTTCGCGTCGTCCGGCGCCGGCACGTCCACGCACCTGGCGGGCGAGCTGTTCGCCGACCTGATCGGCGTGCCGCTCACGCACGTCCCGTACAAGGGGACGCCGCCGGCGATGGTCGACGTGTCCGCGGGCCAGGTCACCTTCATGTTCGACCAGATGACCGCTGCGCTGCCGCTGCTGCAGTCCGGCAAGCTGAAGCTGCTGGCGGTGACGACGGGCAAGCGCATCGCGCTGTCGCCGGGCACGCCGACGATGATCGAGTCGGGCGTGCCCGGCTTCGAGATGTCGTCATGGCAGGCGGTGTACGCCCCCAAGGGCACGCCCAAGGCCGTCGTGCACCGGCTGCATGCCGAGATTGCCAAGGCGCTGAAGATGCCCGACGTGCAGGCCAAGCTGGGCGGGCAACTGGGCATGGACCTCGTCGGCGGCACGCCCGAGGAGTTGTCGGCGTTGATGGCCCGGGAGATCCCGCGCTGGGGGGCGCTGGTGAAGAAATCCGGCGCCACCCCCAACTGAGACCACGCCATGCAGAGAGACATCCGCATCACCGACGTCCGCATCACGCCGATCGCCTTTCGCGACGGTCCACTGCTCAATGCCGCAGGCATCCACGAGCCGTGGGCGCTGCGGGCCATCGTCGAACTCGAAACCAGCGACGGCCGCGTCGGCATTTCGGAGACCTACGGCGACGAGCCGATGCTGCGCGTGCTGGCGCAGGCGAAGGCGTTGGTCGTTGGCCTGTCGCCGTTCGATCTCAACCGCATGGAAGAACGGGTGCGCGCGGCCATCCGGCCCAGTCCGGGCGCCATCGAGTTCGAGCTGGCGCCCGGCTCGCACACGGCGAAGAACGCCGCCAAGGTGACCAGCACCTTCGAGGTGGCGATGCTCGACCTGCAAGGGCAGCTGCTCGGTGCACCGATCGTCGACCTGCTGGGGGGTGCGGTGCGCGATGCCGTGCCGTACAGCGCCTACCTGTTCTTCAAGTACGCCGAGCACATCGACCGGCCCTATGCGGCGGACGCCTGGGGCGAGGGCATCAGCCCGGCACAGATCGTCGCGCAGGCGCAGCGCATGATCGACTTGTACGGCTTCCAGAGCATCAAGCTGAAGGGCGGCGTGTTCGAGCCCGCGCACGAGATCGCCTGCATGCGGGCGCTGCGCACGGYCTTCCCGGGCCTGCCGCTGCGGCTCGACCCCAATGCCAACTGGTCGCTCGAGACCAGCATCCGGGCCGCGCCGGAACTCGACGAACTGCTCGAGTACTACGAAGACCCGACGCCGGGCTTGCAGGGCATGGCCGAGCTTGCCCGGCACACCCGGCTGCCGCTGGCCACCAACATGGTCATCACGACGCTCGACGACTTCCGCAAGGGGGCGGAAACCGGGGCCGTCAAGGTGCTGCTGTCAGACCACCACTACTGGGGCGGCCTGCGCGTCACGCAGACGCTGGCGCGCATGTGCGCGCTGTGGGACCTCGGCATGTCGATGCACTCGAACTCGCACCTGGGCATCAGCCTGATGGCGATGACCCACGTGGCGGCCAGCATCCCGAACCTGACCTATGCCTGCGACACGCACTATCCGTGGCAGGAGGAGGAGGTGATCCAGGGCGGCCGCATCGCCTTCGAGCACGGTGCGGTGCGCCTGCCCGGCACGCCGGGGCTGGGCGTCGAGCTCGACCGCGGCAAGCTGGCCGAACTCCACGCGCAGTACCTGGCCTGCGGCGTGCGCAACCGCGACGACCTGGCGCAGATGCGCAAGTACGACGCCGGGTTTTCGGGGCGTACGCCGAGGTTCTGAGCCCTGTCTGCCTCAGCGCGGGGCCGATGCGGCGGCCGGCGACGTGACCAGGCGCCGCAGCTCGCGCAGCTTCGCCTTGATCCGCCGTTCGTTGACCGGCCCGGTGCGCAGCAGCAGGCGCTGGCCGGCGCTCAGCGCCTGCAGTGCCGGGTCGTTGAACTCGTACAGCACCCAGGGCCGCGTCGGCTGCACCGGGCTGTTGACCGTCGGCAGGTGCACGCCGATCGACTCGGCCGCGTCGGGCGTGACGAGCAGCTGGTCGATCACCGCGACGAGCCGGTCGTTGAAGTACTTGCCCGGGTAGCCGAGGTCTTCGTAGGCTTGCTGGAACTGCGGGT
>NZ_JBFUCB010000369.1:0-6094 GCF_056405435.1 Rhizobacter sp. P1_G5
GAGGAGGTCATCACCGACATCGCGCGCCAGGAGCTGCGCAGCTACCGCGCGCTGCCGAAGAATTTCTATCACATCCAGACCAAGTTCCGCGACGAGCGCCGCCCGCGCTTCGGCGTGATGCGCGGCCGCGAGTTCACGATGAAGGACGCCTACTCCTTCGACCGCGATCTCGATTCGGCGCGCAAGAGCTACCAGGCGATGTTCGACGCCTACGTGCGCATCTTCGAGCGGCTGGGCCTGCAGTTCCGCGCCGTGGCTGCCGACACCGGCGCGATCGGCGGCGAGGTCTCGCAGGAGTTCCAGGTCATCGCCGACACCGGTGAAGACGCGCTGGTCTACTGCCCGACCTCCGATTTCGCCGCCAACATCGAGCTTGCCGAGGCCCTGCCGGCGGTGGCGCAGCGCGGCGCCGCCACCGCCGCGCTGAAGCGCACGCCGACGCCCAAGGCCAGCACCTGCGCCGATGTCGCGGCGCTGCTGGGCGTGCCGCTGCAGACCACGGTGAAATCGCTGGTCCTCGCGACCGACGAGAAGGACGACGCCGGCGACCTGAAGCAGACGACGCTCTGGTTGCTGCTGGTGCGCGGCGATCATTCGCTGAATGAAGTCAAGGCCGGCAAGCTGCCCGGCTTCAAGGAAGGCTACCGCTTCGCCACCGTGTCGGAGATCGAGGACCATTTCGGCTGCAAGCCCGGCTACCTCGGTCCGATCGGCCTGCGCAAGCCGGTGAAGATCGTCGCCGACCGCACCGTCGCCAACATGAGCGACTTCATCTGCGGTGCCAACGAGCCCGACATGCACATCACCGGCGTCAACTGGGGSCGCGACCTGCCCGAGCCCGACCTGGTGGCCGACATCCGCAACGTGGTYGMGGGCGACSCKTCGCCCGACGGCAAGGGYGYGCTGGYGATYSAGCGCGGCATCGAGGTCGGCCAYGTGTTCCTGCTCGGCACGAACTACACGAAGGCGATGAACGCCACCTACCTCGACGAATCGGGCAAGCCGCAGCTGATGATGATGGGCTGCTACGGCATCGGCGTCACCCGCATCCTGGGCGCGGCGATCGAGCAGCGCCACGATGAACGCGGCATGCTGTGGCCGACCGCGATCGCACCGTTCAGCGTCGTGATCTGCCCGATCGGCTACGACCGCTCGGCCGAGGTGCAGGCCGCCGCCGACAAGCTGCACGACGAACTCGAGGCCCTCGGCATCGACGTGATGCTCGACAACCGCGGCGAGCGCCCGGGCGCGATGTTCGCCGATTGGGAGCTGATCGGCGTGCCGCACCGCGTGGTGCTGTCCGACCGCGGCCTGAAGGAAGGCAAGGTCGAGTACCAGGGGCGCGCCGATGCGCAGGCGACGGCGGTCGCGGCCACCGAGGTGCTCGAGTTCGTGAAGGCGAAGCTGGCGTCATGACGCGCGAGTGGCCCGCGGCGGCGTCCCCCGCTGCGGGAGCCGTGCGGCGGCGGTGGTTGCTGGCCGCCGCGGCCGCTCCGTGGCTGGCCGCGCTGCCGGTGCACGAGGCGTTGGCCGGCGCGCAGGTCGAGGAGCCGCTCGCCGATGCGGTGCGCGGTGCGTTGGCCGCGGCGATCGCGAACAGCGCGCCGCCCAAGCCCGTCTTCGTCACCACCGAGGCCCGCCTGACCTACCTGCGCTGGCTCGGCGAGATGAGCAGCCGCCTGAAGAAGCGCAAGGCCGAGCACGTCACGCGCATCGAGTTCCTCGACACGCTGTGGTACGAGAGCACGCGCGCCGGGCTCGAGCCCGCGCTGATGCTGGGCCTGGTGCAGGTGGAGAGCGGTTTCCGCAAGTACGCGATCAGCAGCGTCGGTGCGCGCGGCTACATGCAGGTGATGCCGTTCTGGGCGCGGCTGATCGGCGATGGCGACGTGAGCCGGCTGTTCCACATGCAGACCAACCTGCGCTTCGGCTGCGTGATCATGCGGCACTACCTCGATGTGGAGCGTGGCGACCTGTACATGGCGCTCGGCCGCTACAACGGCAGCCGCGGCAAGCCGGAATATCCGAACCTGGTGTTCGGCGCGAAGAAGTACTGGGATTACAAACCTGGCTAGAGGCCGGTCCACGGCGTGGGTGTCGCGGCCGCCACGCCCAGCATCGACAGCACCCGCTCCACCGTTTCGTTCACCAGTTCGTCGATCGTGGTCGGGCGGTGATAGAACGCCGGCAGCGGCGGGAAGATCACGCCGCCCATTTCGGTCACTGCGGTCATGTTGCGCAGGTGCGCCAGATTGAACGGCGTCTCGCGCACCATCAGCACGAGGCGGCGGCGCTCCTTCAGCGTCACGTCGGCGGCGCGCGCCAGCAGGCTGTCGGAGAACCCGTGCGCCACCGCGGCCAGCGTCTTCATCGAGCACGGCGCGATCACCATCGCCGAACTCGCGAACGAGCCGCTCGCGATCGCGGCGCCGACATCGGCCGGGTTGTATGCGGTGTGGGCCAGCGCTTCGAGTTCACGCCGGTCGAGGCCGAGTTCGTGGTGAACGTTCAGCACCCCGGCCGGGCTGGCCACCAGGTGGGTCTCGCAGCCGAGCACCTTCAGCCGCTCCAGCAGCCGCACGGCATAGACCGCGCCGCTGGCGCCGGTGACGCCGACGACGATGCGCTGCGGCACCGGGATCAGACCTTGGCGCCCAGCACCTGCTGCAACTCGCCCGCCTGGTACATCTCCATCATGATGTCCGAGCCGCCGACGAACTCGCCGTTCACGTACAGCTGCGGGATGGTCGGCCAGTTCGCGTAGTCCTTGATGCCCTGGCGCACGCCTTCGTCCTCGAGGACGTTGACGGTCTTCAGGTCGGTCACGCCGCAGGCCTTCAGCACCTGCACCGCGCGGCCAGAAAAACCGCACATCGGGAATTGCGCCGTCCCCTTCATGAACAGGACCACGCGGTTCTGCTTGACGAGGTCATCGATGCGTTGCTGTACGTCGCTCATGGTCTGGCGCCGGCGGGTCCGGCAGAGTTCAGGGTGGAAGGGACGACGTTATACGGCAAACCGCGGGCCGTTCGTGCCGGCACCCGGCATGCCCCCGGGCGAAATGCGCCTTCAGAACGAGTACGACACGCCGAGCTGCAACACCGGCTGCAGCCGCAGCTCGCGAACCTGGTCGTCCAGGCTCTGGCCGAGGTTGCGCCCGAAGCGGCCGGCCAGCACGCCGACATCGGCGGAGAAGCCCCATCCCCCCTTGACCGACAGCCCGGTGTAGCCGATGCCGACATAGGGCGAGGTGGCGCTGTCGGTGCTGCCGTCCGGCGTGGGATTGATGCGGCGGTCGATGCTGAACTGGCTGCCGCTGCCAGGGCCGCTCCACGGCGAGGAGCGCGGGCCGAACAGCACGCCGCTGGTGGCGCGCAACCCGCCGGCGGCGCCCTGGTTGAACGAAGGGGTCAGGTAGTAATCAGCCATCAGGCTCAGGCTGCTGAGCTTCAGGGGGGTGGTGTCGAAGCCCGGCGCGTCGATGCGCAGGCCGGGACTGGCGGTGCCGAGGCTGATGCGGCCCTGCAGGTTGCTCCACCCGAGGCCATTGCCGGCACCACCACCGCCGGCGTCGAGGGCCATTGCAGCTTGCGCGCTGACGAGCGCCAGGGCGCCCATGCCGATCCACTTCCACCTCGGGTTCCACATGGCGACTCTCCTTGCGACGGGTGTGACGGGAGACGAACCTGCGGGCCGCTGAAGGCCTCGGGACCATGCTACGCCGGCCGCACCTGCTTGTGGGCGGCGTCCCCGCGACTGAGTGGAAACAGTCGTGAGTGTGTGCGGTTCTGCCGCAGACGAGCTCAGCGCGTGGCCTGTCGCCAACGGCCGCCGGTGCAGCGGTCGTTGCCGCCGAGGTCGCGCCGGGTGCTCACGTCCTGCAGCCCGGCCGCGGCCAGCAGGGCCTGCACGGCGCCTGCCTGGTCGTGCCCGTGCTCCAGCAACAGCCAGCATCCATCGCGCAAGTGGGCACTGGCACCAATGACGATCTCGCGCAGTGAATCCAGGCCGTCGCCGCCCGGCGTCAGTGCGAGCCTGGGTTCGTGGTGCAGTGCGTCGAGGTGGTGGTCGTCGTCGGCGATGTAGGGCGGGTTGCTGACGATCAACTCGAAGCGGCGGCCCGCAACCGGCGTCCACCAGTGGCCGGGCAGCAACGCGATCGGCAAGCCCAGGGCCCGCGCATTGGATCCGGCGACCGCCAGCGCGCCGGGGCTCGTGTCGACGGCGGTGAGCTCGGCGCGCGGGCAGCGGTGCTTGATCGCGAGCGCGATGGCGCCGGAGCCGGTGCCCAGGTCGAGCACCTGCGGCCGGACGGTGGCCGCGAGCTCGGTGCCGAGCAGTTCCAGGGCCCAGTCGACCAGCGTCTCGGTGTCCGGCCGCGGCACCAGCACCGCCGGCGAGACCTGCAGCGTCAGGCCGTGGAACTCCTGGCGGCCCAGCAGGTAGGCCACCGGCTCGCCGGCGCTGCGGCGCGCGACCAGCGTGTCGAATTGCGCGGCCTGGTCCGGCGCCAGCGCGTCGTCGCCATGGGCCATCAGCCAGCTGCGGTCGCGGCCGAGCACCGCGGCGAGCAGCAGCTGCGCGTCCAGCCGGTCCAGCCCCGCGGCACGTGCGCCTGCCAGCGCAGCGTCGACGGTGGCCTGGCTCACGCGCCGCGCCCTTCCAGCTCGGCCAGCTGCTCGGCGGCGCTGGCCGCCTGCAGCGCGGCCACCACGTCGTCGAGTTCGCCTTCCATCACCGACTGCAGCTTGTAGAGCGTCAGGTTGATGCGGTGGTCGGTCAGCCGGCCCTGCGGGAAGTTGTAGGTGCGGATGCGGTCGCTGCGGTCGCCGCTGCCGATCAGGCCCTTGCGCGTGGCCGCCTCCTTGGCGGCGCGCTCGCTGCGGTCCTTCTCGCGCAGCCGCGCGGCCAGCACGGCCAGCGCCTTCGCCTTGTTGCGGTGCTGCGAGCGGTCGTCCTGGCATTCGGCGACCAGCCCGGTCGGCAGGTGGGTGATGCGGATCGCGCTGTCGGTCTTGTTGACGTGCTGGCCGCCGGCGCCGCTCGCGCGGAAGGTGTCGATGCGCAGGTCGGCCGGGTTCAGCTGGATCTCCTCGGCCTCGTCGGGCTCCGGCATCGCCGCGACGGTGCAGGCGCTGGTGTGGATGCGCCCCTGCGTCTCGGTCTGCGGCACGCGCTGCACGCGGTGCCCGCCCGATTCGAACTTCAGCCGCGCGTACACGTCCTCGCCGTCGACGCGCAGCACCACTTCCTTGTAGCCGCCGAGGTCGGACATGCTCTCCGACATCAGCTCGGTGCGCCAGCCGCAGCGCTCCGCATAGCGGGTGTACATGCGCAGCAGGTCGGCGGCGAACAGCGCCGATTCGTCACCGCCGGTGCCGGCGCGGATCTCGAGGAAGGCATTGCGGCCGTCGTCCGGATCGCGCGGCAGCAGCGCGGTCTGCAGCTCGCCCTGCAGGCGTTCGAGATCGGCCTCGGCGGCGGCGATCTCCTCGCGCGCCATCTCGGCGAGGTCTGCGTCGGCCAGCATGTCGCGCGCGGCCAGCAGGTCGCGCTCGCGCTGCTGGTAGCGCCGAAAGCGCTGCACCACGCCGTCGACCTCGGCGTGCTCGCGGGTCAGGCTGCGGAAGCGGTTCATGTCGCTGACCACCGACGGGTCGGCAAGCGATGCATCGAGTTCGCTCAGCCGCAACGCGAGGCGTTCGAACTGCTGGCGGAGGGTGTCTTTCATCGGGGCTCCGGAAAGGGTTCGCGGAGCCGGCGCGCGGCCGAAGCCGCAACAGGGTGCGCCCGCCCCGCCGTCATGCGGCGGACGGGGCGTCGCTAGTGGTTGTCGCCCGGCTTGCGCGGCGCGCCGCGCAGGAAGAGGCGCGACACCGTCTGCGCGAGCGCGGCACGCTGCTCGCTGTCGGCGGCATGCAGCTCGGCGAGCGTGCCGTGCAGCATCTTCTGGGTCAGGCCGCGGGTCAGCGCCTCCAGCACCGCATCGAGGTCCTCCCCCTTCGCGAGCATCTTGCGGGCGCGGGCGATCTCGGCGGCGCGCCAGTCGTCGGCCTGCGCATTCAGCGCCTGGATCAGCGGCACGGTGCCGCGC